>NZ_BAOX01000097.1:0-15328 GCF_000813105.1 Rhodococcus sp. BS-15
CCGCCCTTGGGTCCTTCGTAGCGGATGACCACGACGTCGCCTGCTGCGATGGTGCCGTCTTCGAGGGCATCCATGGCCGCGCGTTCACGCTCGAAAACTCGTGCGGTGCCGACGAAGACGTCGGAGTCGAAGCCTGCGGACTTGACGACGGCTCCGCCGGGGGCAAGTGAGCCTTCGAGGATGGTGATGCCGCCCGTCGGGTGGATCGGCTTGTCGAGTGCGCGCAGAACCTTGCCGTCGGGGTCCGGGGGTGCGATGTGAGCGAGGTTCTCCGCCACGGTCTTTCCGGTGACCGTCATGCAGTCGCCGTGCATCAGGCCGGCGTCGAGCAGAGCCTTCATCACCACGGGCACTCCGCCGATGGCGTCGACGTCGGTCATGACGTGCTTGCCGAACGGCTTGACGTCCGCCAGGTGCGGAACTTTCGCGCCGACGCGGGTGAAGTCGGCGAGGGTCAGGTCCACCTGCGCCTCGTGTGCGATGGCGAGCAGGTGCAGCACCGCGTTGGTCGAGCCGCCGAAGGCCATGACGACGGCGATGGCGTTCTCGAACGCTTCTTTGGTGAGGATGTCGCTGGTGCGGATGCCGCGTCGCAGAAGATCGACGACGGCCTCGCCGCTGGCGTGGGCGAATCCGTCGCGTCGGCGATCGGGAGCGGGGGGAGATGCGCTGCCGGGCAACGACATTCCCATCGCTTCGGCGGCGCTGGCCATCGTGTTGGCGGTGTACATCCCGCCGCAGGCACCTTCGCCTGGGCAGATGGCGCGTTCGATGGTGTCGACGTCGGCGCGTGACATCAGTCCGCGCGAACAGGCGCCGACGGCCTCGAAGGCGTCGATGATCGTCACCTGGTGCTCGCTGCCGTCGGACAGGGTCGCGAACCCGGGCAACGTGGAGCCGGCGTAGAGGAAAACACTCGCCAGGTCCAGACGCGCTGCGGCCATGAGCATTCCGGGCAGCGACTTGTCGCAACCGGCGAGCAGGACGGAACCGTCGAGACGCTCTGCGCTGATGACGGTTTCGACGCTGTCGGCGATCACCTCACGGGAGACCAACGAGAAGTGCATGCCCTCGTGACCCATCGAGATACCGTCGGACACCGAAATGGTGCCGAATTCCAGCGGGTAGCCGCCGGCGGCGTGGACGCCCTTCTTGACGGCCTTCGCCAGACGCTCCAGGGAGAGGTTGCACGGGGTGATCTCGTTCCACGACGACGCGACGCCGATCTGGGATTTGCCCCAGTCTTCGTCGCCCATCCCGACGGCGCGGAGCATGCCGCGCGCTGCCGTTTTCTCCAGTCCGTCGGTGACGTCGCGACTGCGCGGTTTGACGTCTATGTCTTCGTGGGGATTCTGCGGGGTCGTCATGACTCTCCTGAGCGGTCGGCGGACGTGGATCCTCGGTCGCGTTCTCAGGTTCCGCTCCTGAGTCGCATTCACCGTCAACACTAAACCTGTGGTTGCGGGCCTCGATCGGCATGCACCCAAAGCGTCCGTCTCAAGTGCCCTCCATCGAGTGACGAATGGCCCTGTCGAGCACTACGAGCTCGGGGCGAGAGTGGGTGGAGTCACCGCATCGCGGTGGGAGTCCGAGGAGAGACGATGAACGATCAGCCGGATACGGCCGTGGTGGAGATGCTGGTGGAGCTCGCGTGTCGCGCTCCGTCGGTGCACAACAGTCAGCCGTGGAGGTGGATCTACTCCGAGCATGTACTCGATCTGTACACCGACAGCTCGCGCGTGCTCGGGGCGATAGACCCGACCGAGCGACAGATGGTGATGAGCTGCGGGGCTGCCTTGGACCACCTGCAGAAGGCCGCGGCAGCCAACAGGTGGACGGCAGAGATCGACCTGTTGCCGACCCCGGGTGCACCGGATCATCTCGCGCGTGTTCGTTTCGTGCACGACGCGCATCCCCGGTCGCACGAATTCGACCTGCTGACCGCGATCAATCGGCGGTACTCGGATCGGAGAGCGTTCGGGCCGGTGCCGAGCAATCGCGTTCTGACGCGATATCTGGGTCAGGAGCGCTACGGCACCGAGATGACCGTCCTGTCGACCGAGTCGAAAGAGACGTTGGCTAAGGCATCGACACTGAGCGCGAGCGTACGAAAGTACGACGCGACGTATCAGGCGGAGATCAGATGGTGGGCCGGGCACGCGTTCCGATCGGGAGGAATTCCGCCCGAGGCTCTGACGAACCGCGCGGATGCATCGAGGGTGCAGGTGGGGCGAGTGTTCCCCGAGCCGCACCGGGTCGCCGCGACCGTGACACAGGAGCCGGTCGAGGACGAATCCACCGTGGTGCTGCTCGAGACGCAATCGGACGAACGCCTGGATTGGCTGCAGAGCGGTCGAGCCATGTCCTCCTTCCTCTTGGCAGCGACAGCGGACGGCTTGGCGACGTGCCCGTTGACTCACATGACGGAACAGTCGGGTAGCAGGCGCTTGGTCGAGTCTCTCGCTGCACGCAAAGGCGTGGCGCAGGTGCTGATTCGAGTCGGTAAACCGATGGTCGGGTCACCGCCACCCCGAACCCCACGACACGCGGTGGCGTCGGTGCTCTCGGCACCCGCCCGCGCAACGAACAGGAGAGGATCATGATTCTCGCAGGACACCAGAAAATCGTTGTCGGCGTAGATGGCTCGCCCACCAGTATCGACGCTGCCCGCTGGGCGGCCACCCTGGCCGAGAGGTGGATTCCCCGTTGCTGATCGCCGCGGCTGTACAGCAACCGATGTTCTACATGGGCGAGTCCGCATCGGTGGTGCCGAGGGAGGTGTGGGACGAGCAGCGGCGCGCGGCCGAACGCGTCGTCACCGACGTTGCTACCGCGGTGCTGGCCAGTCATCCGAACCTTGCCGTGACCACCTCGGTGGCGGAAGCGACCGCATGCACGATGATGGTCGGGCACTCCCGCACCGCGCGCATACTCGTCGTCGGCAACTCCGGTTCCGGCCCGATCGTGTCGGCGTTGTTCGGGAGTACGGCGCAGGAGACCTCGAACGCGGCCCTGTGTCCGGTGATCGTCTGGCGGGAGGGAGTCGGCACCGTCGACGCACCGATCCTCGTCGGTATCGACGGCAGTGCGACGAGTGAGGTGGCCGTCGAGCAGGCCTTCGATCTGGCGTCGTTGTTGGATGTGCCGATGATCGCCGCGCTTGCCTGGAGCCCGTTGTCCCAGGGGGCTGCGCTCTCCCTGCCGGGATCGCCCGACAGTGCCGAGATCGAGCGCGAGCAGCGAATGCTGCTCTCGGAATGTCTTGCCGGATGGAGCGAGAAGTATCCGGACGTCTCCGTCGAACATGTTGTGCAACAGGGTAATCCGGCGCATCTGTTGATAGACCTGTCCAAGCGTGCCGGCCTCGTGGTGGTCGGCAGTCACGGACGAGGAGTGGTTGCGAGAGCACTGTTCGGATCGACCAGCAGCAACCTCACTCGGCACGCGCGCTGCCCGGTGATGATCTGCAGGGACACGACGACGGCGGAGGCTCGACGATGACGAACGACGCACGAGCAGTGGCGGGCACCCGGCGGATGGAGACCGATTCCATCACCGTCGACAGTCCGGCATCGACAGGATCGACGGTCTTTCCGGTGACCACCGCGTCGACAGGCGGCACCGTAACCGCGGTGATGATCGCCGAATACGGACCCCTCGCCGGAACCTCCCCGGACGGACACGATCTGAGAACAGCTGTGCTCGACCGGTGGCCGGGGGTACGCGTGTTCGAGCGACGCAGCACCGGTGTGAGCGGGGCCGATCCGCGCGGCTACGAGACCTTCTACGTCGAGCTCGAATCGAGCGGATGCCGCACCGATATCGATACCGACGAAGTCACCGCCCTGTTCCACCCCTGACCGACCCGACGGCATCACCATCGAGACAGGAACACATCATGAGCAATTTCACCGACCGCGTGCTTCCCATCCTGGTGGGCATCGACGGTTCCACCGAGGCCGATGCCGCAGCGCTGTGGGCGGCCACCTACGCGGCGAAGACACATGCGTCCGTTCGGTTGATTCACGCCGTCCCCGAGGGTGATTGGTACGGATCGGCAGCGTTCGTCGACGGCGGGGCACTCGAGCGGGACCTCCGCATGATCGGGCGAAAGCATCTCACCCGTGCGGCCGGAGCGATGCACGACGTTGCACCCGAGGTGTCCGTCGACATCGTCACCGTCGACGGCACGATCGCGTCGTACCTGTCGAATGCCGACGCCGAATTGATCGTGCTGGGATCGAGGAAGTCGAGTGCACTACGAGACCTGACCCTGGGAAGCAACACTCTCCGAGTTGTCACGCACGCCCCTTGCCCCGTGCTGCTCGTCCGTAGCGGTGGCGAGAGCGTCGATCCCGCCAGGCCCATCGTGGTGGGCGTCGATGGAAGTGAGCAGTCGGATCGAGCGTTGAGTGCAGCGCTCGAGTTCGCGCACACCGTCGGTGCACCGGTGGTCGCCGCGAACTATTGGGGATTCGCCGCACAGCCGGGGCTGGGAACGGGATTCGAGGGCGTCGACTGGGTGGGTATTCGCGCTCACGAAAAGCATTGGCTCGACACGCATGTGGAGAAAATGCACGAGAAGTACCTTGATGTTGCGCTGAGCACTGTGAGCGCGCAGTCGAGCCCGACGCGAGGCTTGCGGGCGATGTCGGCGTCGGCGTCGATGCTCGTGGTGGGTTCTCGAGGTCGAGGTGCTCTGCGTGGAACGATTCTGGGATCGGTCAGTCAGAATCTCGTCCACCACGCCGACTGCTCGGTGCTGATCGTGCGGTGAGTCACGCGCTCCGACGCGAGGCAGGTGGTGGTGAGCCGATGTCGCAGTGCGGTGGGCAGTTCGACGCGTCCTCGCCGGTGCCGCGGATCAGTGCTGCCGCGATGGCTGCACCGATCACCAGCAGTCCGGCGCACATCAGCATCGCGGTGTGGAAGCCGTCCGAGAACACTTCCGGCGCAGCGTAATCGGACCCTGTGATACCGGCGAGCGCAGGCAGCGCGGCCACGGCGAGCAGTTGACTGGTGCGGGCCACGGCGTTGTTGACACCCGAGGCGATTCCGGCGCGATCGGTGGACACCGCGCCCAGAACCGCTCCGGTCAGCGGGGCCACCAGAGTGGACAATCCGAGCCCGAAGACGAGAACCGCGGGCAGAACGTCTGTGGCATAGGTGGATCCGGGCCCGATGCGCAACATCAGCAACAGCCCCAGTGCCGAGAGCAGCGGCCCGACGGTCATCGGAACACGAGGTCCGATGCGTCCGGCGATTCGCCCCGCGCGGGCGGACAGGACGAGCATGAGAGCGGTGATCGGCAGCGTGGCGACCCCGGCCGCGATGGGTGAGTAGCCCACGGCGAACTGCAACTGCAACACCAGAAGGAAGAACACGCCGCCCAGGGCCGCGTACACGGCGAAGGTGACGAGGTTGGCTGCCAGGAACACTCGTGAGACGAACAGCGACGGCGGAACCAGTGGATCGTGCGAGCGACGCTCGATCACCACGAACACCCCGGCCGCGACGACACCCAGCGCGAGGGCCAGGGTGTGTGACTCGATCAGACCGTACGTGAGTAGACCCAGCGCCGCCGCTACGGTCACCGCGCCCGGCACGTCGAGTCGGCCGGACGCGTGCGGATCTCGGCTCTCCGGAACGTGTTTCGCCGCCAACCAGACGACCACGACGGCGAGTGGAATGTTGATCAGGAACACCGAACGCCACCCGACGGCGTCGACCAACCAGCCTCCGAGCAACGGACCGACCGCCGACGCGACGCCGCCCAGCCCCGACCACAGACCGATCGCGGCTCCTCGATCCTCTGCCTTGATGGAGGCCGAGATCAGCGCGAGAGAACCCGGCGTCAGTAATGCCGCACCGACCCCCTGAAGGAGCCGCGCCGCGATCAGCACCTCGATACTGGGGGCGAGCCCGCACAGCACCGATGCGGCTGCGAACCAGACGGTGCCCCAGACGAACACCCGCCTGCGTCCCAGCCGGTCACCGAGGGAGCCGCCCAGCAGAATCAGCGAGGCCAGCGTCAAGGTGTAACCGCTCAGCGTCCACTGCAGACCGGTGACGCCCGAACCGAGATCGCGACCGATGGCCGGCAGCGCAATATTGACCACGGTGGCGTCGAGCATCGCCAGAGCCGAACCGAGCACCGTGGCTGCGACGATCCAACGGCCCCTCGGGCTCGAGAGTGCGATGCCCTCAGCGGTCACAAACGTTCGACGCAGACGACGAAGTTGCGTGAGTCCTTCTCGAATCCGTACAGCGCCGGGTCGGGGCAGTCGTCGACGGACGAGGTGCCCTGCAGGATGGTCACGACGCGGCGGGTGTCGGCACCGGGGGTGGCGCAGTCGATCCGCTGCGCGAATTCACCGACGAGGTCCATGCATCCGCCGACCTGCCAGTCGATGTCGAGGCACAGGGCTCCCTGTTCGATGTCGAAGTAGGTCTCGTAGTAGTACTGATCGGCGTCCTCGGGGCACTCGGCCGAGGTGGGTGTCTTGGCGAAGACGACGTAGTTGGACTGCGGAGATCCGCAGGTCGCGTTGGCGATGGCCGCCTCGTCGACGGTGCCGCCCAGGGTGACGCACTCGCCGATCTCCACGTCGATGTCTACACTGCCGCCGTCGTCGATGTCGTTGGTCGGTGGGGCGGTGGGAGGGTTGGTGGTCGTGGTGGCGGGAATGGTGGCACCGGAGATCGCGACGGCGGTACCGGACACCTCCGAGGCGCACCCGCCGAGTATCAGGCTGCGCACGACGACAGCGCGAGAACGAGAGCGCGGACCGAACGGTTGGATGACGCCATGGTGAGTCCTGCCCTCGTAGGTTCGAGCGTGCCGTGTCCATCGACCGCGCTCGTGTAGAAAATATCGGACTCGCTTGTCGGCTGCATGAGGCAGGATGAACTGCGTGGATCTTCCTCTTGCCGTGCCGGTCGCGCCGATGCTCGCCAAAGCCGCAAAAGTGGTGCCCGCCCAGCCCGAGGACGGGCCCGCGGTGTGGTCGTACGAGCCGAAATGGGACGGGTTCCGCGCCATCGTCTTCCGTGACGGAGACGAGGTGGTGCTCGGGTCACGCGGCGGCAAGGACCTGGCCCGCTATTTCCCGGAGTTGGTCGAGGCGATCAAGGCCGAGCTGCCCGAGAAGATCGTCGTCGACGGCGAGATCGTCGTACCCCGCGAGAAGGGCGGTTCCACTCGCCTCGACTGGGAGTCACTGTCCGAACGGATTCATCCCGCAGCGAGTCGGGTGACGATGCTCGCGGAGAAGACGCCGGCGCAGTTCATCGGCTTCGATCTGTTGGCCGTCGGCGACGAGGACCTGACGGGGGAGCCGTTCTCGACTCGGCGCGCGAGACTGCTCGACGTGGTCGGTCCGCACCCGAGGAGTTGTTTCGTCACCTCGGCGACCGAGGATGCGGCGGTGGCCGAGGACTGGTTCGAGCGTTTCGAGGGTGCCGGGCTGGACGGTGTGGTGGCCAAGAAGCTCGATGGCCCTATCTGCCGAACAAGCGCGAGATGATCAAGATCAAGCATGCGCGTACCGCCGACTGCGTGTTGATCGGCTATCGAATCCACAAGTCCGGCAACGGTATCGGATCTCTGCTGCTCGGACTGTACGACGGTGATGACCTGCGGATGATCGGCGGTGCGTCGGCGTTCACCGACAAGCGCCGGTTGGAACTGCTCGAAGAACTCGAACCGCTCCGACTCGGCGACGACGTCACGTACGACGGTGAAGCGACCCGTTGGAATTCGTCGAACGACCGCAACTGGATCCCGGTGCGTATCGAGCGGGTCATCGAGGTGGCCTACGATCAGATGGAAGGGGCACGGCTGCGGCACGTGGCGCGCTTCCTGCGGTGGCGACCCGATCGTGATCCGCGCTCGTGCGCTTACGACCAACTCGAGGTTCCGGTGCGCTACGACGTTGCCGACGTCATTGCCGGGGGACGATAGCCATGGCCGCGAAAACACCACCGGCGTTTGTGCAGGCCGGCGAACGTGAAGTACGGGTGTCGAGCCCCGATCGCGTGATCTACGAGGCGACCGAACACACTCCGGAGATCACCAAACTGCAGGTGTGCAAGTACTTCGCAGCCGTCGGGGGGCCACTGATGCGGGCGATCGGAGACCGCCCCACCGCGATGGAACGATGGCCCGACGGCTATCGCGACGGCATGAGATTGGCGCTCGGCCCCCAGGACAAGGAGGGTGACGGTTTCTATCAGAAGCGGTTGCCCAAGGGTGCGCCCGAGTGGATCGAGACGGTGAAGATCGCGTTCCCCAGCAAGCGCACCGCCGAGGAGCTGTGCCCGTCGGAACCGGCTGCGCTGGTGTGGGCGGCTCAGATGGGCACGCTGACATTTCACCCGTGGCCGGTGCGACGACCGGACGTCGACCATCCCGACGAGCTGCGGCTCGATCTCGATCCTCAGCCGGGCACCACGTTCGCGGACGCCCTGCGAGTGGCCGACGTGGCCCGAGAGCTGTTGGAAGAGTTGGGCTTACGCGGCTACCCGAAAACCAGCGGTAATCGGGGCATCCACATCTACGTCCGCATCGAGCCGCAGTACACCTTCGAACAGGTGCGGCACGCGGCCATCGGTCTGGGCCGAGAACTCGAACGCCGCGACGACGGGGTGACCACCAACTGGTGGAAAGAGGAACGCGGAGAACGCATCTTCATCGACTACAACCAGAACAACCGTGACCGAACCATCGCCAGCGCGTGGAGTCTGCGAGCTCGACCGGGCGCGACGGTGAGCACCCCGATGGCGTGGTCACAGTTGGCCGACGTCACCGACCCGCGTGAATACAACCTCGTCACGGTGCCGGAGCTGATTCGGGACGGAGACCCGTGGGCCGATATGGACGAGCAGGCCTACTCCCTCGAACCCCTTCTGCAGTTGTGGGAAACACTGCCCGGTGGGGAGCTGAACTTCCCGCCGGATTACCCCAAGATGCCCGGCGAACCGCCACGAGTGCAGCCCTCGAAAAAGGTTGCCGAGCACTGGGATGCGGAGGGTAATCGTACGGACAGCTGATCCTCGAGCGGGTCGATCACGCTGTGCCCACGTGTCGTTTGGCTTCTCGGTCGGCTTTGATGCCGCTCAGTGTCAGGATGACGGCTCCGCCGAGCGCCAGTGCCACCGAGAGCGTCAGCATCGCCGTGGCGGGGACGGAACCCAGAGCGAGTAGCCCCGCGATCAGTGCCGACGAGGCAAGGCAGTGGGTGGCACCCGCCATCATGTAGGGATATGGGGCTCGATGGCCGGCGACCCAGGCTTCCTTGCTGGACTTGGTTGCCCGTGTCTTGATGCCGATCAGCGAATTCGGTTCCTGATCAGGCCCTTTGGTCACCAGCGCTGTGGCGAATACCGTCAGCGACAACACGAACAGTGTCAGCGCGATCGCTCCCGTTACCGCGCGCGCGGATTCTGCGTCCACATTCGATCCCCTCTACCTCGGTCGCTATAGCCTCGCTGCAGCATACCGTCCGGTCGGCTTCAGTGGTGTGTGGATTCTTCCAGCGTCGAGACGGTGAACGACGGCGCACGTGCCCTGTCGCCGGGCAAGGATGCACACTACGGTGCCGAATCGACGGGATCCCGTCGACGCAGACGCGTTCCGTGCATCCTTGCCCACGATCACCTTATTTCGAGCGCCCGGATCAACGTTGCTGCATCGTATGGTCCGATGTGTCGGGTCAGGTTCTTGTCGCCGCGTCCCAGGTAGAACGTCGGGGTGCCGTCGACGTCCGAGGACGAGGCGTCGAGTTCGTCGTCCTCGACGCGAACGACGTGATCGCCGGTGCGGATGTCGTCCTCGAATTTGTCCATGTCGAGGCCGAGTTCGCGTGCGTAGCCGTCGATGTCGTCGGGTTCGAGAGCATCACTGTTGCGGAACAACACGTCGGCCATCTCCCAGAACTTGCCCTGCGCTGCGGCGGCCTCACTGGCGTACGCGGCGTAGCGGGCGTGCGGGTGATAGTCGTCGAGCGGCAGGTGCCGGTAGACGTAGCGCAGGTCGTCGCCGAAGTGTTTGCGTACCTCGGCGACGCTGCCGGTTGCCTTGCTGCAGAACGGGCACTCGAAGTCCGCGTACTCCACGATGGTCAGTGGTGCATCCACCGGACCGCGGATGTGATCACGCTTGGCACTGACAGGGCGCAGAATGCGCAGAGATGCTTCGGCTTTCGGCGGGTGGACCTTCTCGTCGATGCGGAACAGGATCCAGCCCAGCACCGCCGCGATGACCGAGGCCGCCAACACACCGACGCGTGCCTCGTCGGCCAGCAGTTCGTCGTCGAGGGCGAGGTCGATGATGAACAGCGAGATCGTGAACCCGATTCCGGACATCGCCGCACCGCCCGCGATGTGCGACAGTGTCAGTCCCGGAGCCAGGGACGACGGTCGCAGTTTCGCGAACACGGCGGAGGCAGCGGTGATTCCGACGAGCTTGCCGAGGACGAGACCAGCGATGATGCCCCAGGTGAGTGTCGAGGTCGACGCAGCTTCGAGCGTGTCCGAGCTCAGCACCACGCCGGCGTTGGCCAGCGCGAAGATCGGCACGATGATGAACGCTGTGTAGGGCTGATAGAGCCGCATGAGACGTTCGTTGACCGACACCGCGCGATCGAGTCCGAGGCGGGCCGCGCGGGCGTATTCGGGATTGGGCGACTGCCGGAACGCGCGGGTCAGGTCCGACGCGCGTTCCACCTCGGTGCGTCGCGGCGGGTAGACCGGAAGGATCAGCGCGATCATCACTCCCGCAAGAGTGGGGTGCACTCCGGACTCGTACATCGCAACCCACGTGAACAGTGCGACGACGAAGTACCCGACGCCGCGCCACACCTCGAGCCTCCGCAGCAGGAAGATCAGTCCGAGCCCGGCGAACGCCAGAATCAGCGGCACCACGTCGAGATCGTCGGTGTAGAAGAACGCGATGATCGCCAGTGCGCCCACATCGTCCGCGACAGCGAGAGTGAGCAGGAAGATGCGCAGCCGCGCAGCCTTCTTGGGTCCGAGGACGGCAAGTGCCCCGAGCAGGAACGCGGTGTCGGTGGAAATCACGACGCCCCACGCCTGAGCCGCGGGTCCGGACGGATTGAAGGCGAGGAACAGCAATGCAGGCGCGGCCAGGCCGGCAACGGCAGCGACGATCGGTATCGCGGCACGGGATCGGTCGGTGAGCTCACCCATCGCGAACTCACGCTTGACCTCGAGCCCGACGACGAAGAAGAACAACGCCATGAGCCCGTCGTTGACCCAGTGGGCGAGGTCGAGGGAGATGCCGTGTTCGCCGATGGTGACCGACAGCTCGGTGTGCCAGAACGACTGATAGGTCTCGCCGAAGGGCGAGTTGGCCCAGATCAGGGCGATCAGTGTCGCCGCGAGCAGAAAGCCCGCCGCCAGAGTCTCGCTGTTTCTCTCGCCGCGAGCCCGCGAGATCCGTTCGACGAACCGTGCCATGGGCCGATTCGTCGGCGTGATCCGATCTGCCATCTGCCGCCCGCGCCTCTCGGAGAGTGTTGTGAAGCAGTCTGTACCAACGCGAGTGTCGCCGGTTTGCTTCCATGCAGGTGGGAGCTCGGAGAGTAACGTTATTGCGCTGTCGAATCCGGCGCACGACGAGAGATGTGCACGACATATTCGGGATTCGGCATTAGTCAGCCAATAAACGGGAATACGAGTCCGACTCACCCCTGCCACGAAGGAACATCCATGCGTGATTTCATCTGCCGCAAATGCGGACAGAAGCTGTCGTTCGAGAACTCACTGTGTCTGAGCTGCTCGAGCGCACTCGGCTTCCATCTGCCGAGCAGAGCCCTGCTGGTGCTCCCCGACAAGGCCGACGACGGTGTCGCCGAGGCAGAGGTGGACGGGGCCACGTGGAAGATGTGCGCCAACCTCAACACTGCGCGCTGCAACTGGCTCGTCGACGCCGCCGACTCCGACGATCTCTGCGTGTCCTGCCGGCTCACCCGCACTCGCCCCGCCGACGACGACGTCGACGCGATGGCCGCGTACGCCGACGCCGAGACCAACAAGCGTCGCGTCGTACTCGAACTGACCGAACTGGGACTGCCCATCGTGGGCCGGGACGAGGACACCGCGACCGGCCTGGTGTTCGATCTGCTCTCGAGCGCCGAACAGCAGGTGATGACCGGCCACGACAACGGCCTGATCACCCTCGACCTCGCCGAGGGCGACGACGTGCACCGCGAACAGCTGCGCGTGGCGATGTCCGAGCCGTACCGCACGCTCGTCGGGCACTTCCGGCACGAGATCGGCCACTATTACCAGATGGTGCTGGTCGGAGACGGTGAGCACCGCGCGGCCTTCGAGGATCTGTTCGGGGATCCCGATTCGAGCTACCAGGACGCCCTCGATCGTCACTACAGCGAAGGTGCGCCCGAGGGCTGGGAGGACAACTACGTCTCGTCCTACGCCACCATGCACCCCGCCGAGGACTGGGCCGAGACGTTCGCGCACTACCTCCACATCCGCGACACCCTCGACACGGCCGCGGCGTTCGGTATGGCACCGGCCGGTTCGACGCTGGAGAGCCCGCTGCCGGGTGACGTCGGCTTCGATCAGATCGTCGACTGGTGGTTGCCGCTGTCGTGGGCGCTGAACCAGATCAACCGATCGATGGGACACCAGGACCTCTACCCGTTCGTGCTGCCGCCGACCGTCGTGAAGAAAATCGGGTACGTGCACTCGCTGATCGCACCCAGCACTCTCTGACGTCCCGCTAACGGTCGTTGAGCTTTGTGATCAGGGGCGTATCCTGTGTTGTCGGCATATCGCCGATGCCGGGATGCGCCCCTGTGCAGTATCAGGACGCGTGCAGCAGCAGGACGAGGTGACGACCATCAGCGAGCAGACCATGGATTCGACGACGGGCACTCGCCCGTCGGTCACCGATTTCGAGCTGAGTCGACGGCTGGCCGAGGTTGCCGAGAAGCTGCGTCGTCAGCATTCCGATCCCGATCGGGTTCTGGCCGTCATCACCGAGTCCGCGGTGGCCAATGTGCCGTCGGCAGAGTTCGCGTCCATCACCACCGTGCTGCAGGGCAAGTTCGTCCACAGCGCGGCGCTGTCGGGAGAACCCGCAGGCCACTGCGACAAGATTCAGGAGCAGCTGGGCGAGGGCCCCTGCCTCGAATCGGCGATCGAACAGACCACCATCAGGATCGACGACATGGACAGCGACACCCGCTGGCCACTGTTTGCAGACGCCGCGTCCGCGCTCGGGGTCAAGAGCATGATCTGCTTCCAGCTCTATGTCGAAGGCGTCAACTTCGGCGCGTTGAACCTGCACTCCACCCGAAAGAACGCCTTCTCAGTCGAGGCAGAGTCGATCGGCTCGCTGTTCGCTGCGCACGCGGCCATTGCGTTCTCCACCGCACGCGAGGAGCAGCAGATCCGGGCCGCGTTGACGAGCCGAGATCTGATCGGTCAGGCCAAGGGCATGTTGATGGAGCGTTACAACCTGAATTCGCAAGCGGCATTTGCATTGCTGGCCAAGCTGTCTCAGGACACCAACGTCAAACTCGCCGACCTCGCGGAAAAGCTGGTCATCGACGCGGCGAAGTCCACCGACTGAGCCCCGTCTCCAGAGGTCGAGCGCAGTCAGCGCACGTCGAGGCCGTCGGTACTCGCGACCGACACCGCCGGAGCGTCCGAGGCGACGAAGACCTCGATCCGGACGTCCTCGTCCAGGTAGCGACTCAGTAGCGCCAATCCCGTTGTAGCGGCGATGATCTCGTGTACGCGGTCACCCGAGATCGGATAGTCGTCCACGTCGTGACGCCAGTGCGCCGCCACCAGAGTGCCGCCGGCCTCCAGACGCTCGACGACGCGGGTCGCCGCCGCCGTCAGGTCGTCGGCGTCGAGGTAGTACCCGACCTCGCTGATGACGATGAGATCGAACATCGCCTCGGGTGTGGGCAGCGTAGACCAGTCGTCGGACAACGACCACAGCGCGAATTCGACTGCAGCAGTGTCACCGACGCGCCTGCGTGCGGAATCGAGGGCGCTGTCCACCACGTCGGTGGACACCACGTGATCGCACCGGGTCGCCAGCTGTTCGGTGAGCACCCCGATGGAGCAGCCGGGTTCGAGCGCGCGCCGATAATGCGGCTTCGGTAGCGACGCCAGGGTCAGAGCATATTTACGACGCTCGTACCACTTGCTGTCGAGCATGAACGGATCGTCCTTGACCGCATACACGGTACGGAAGTACTCGGCACCCAGGCTTGTTCGAGAACCCTGACTCGTTCGAGAACCCTGGCTCACGCGAACACCACCTCGAACGGTCGCCGGTAGCGCGCCAATATGTGCGGCGGCAACACCGCTCGGTCCGCGGGATGATCGGACAGTGGACGGATCTGGGAATCGAACTGCTCGATCGACGCTCGCTTCGCGTCGAGGGTGTGCGGCGGCAGATCGATACGACGCCCGCGCGTCCACGGCACAGCAGGATGACTCGGAGTTGCCCAGTGCCACATCCAGATCGGATACTCCACTACGGGAATCCCGACGGCGTCCGCCGCGGTGAGACAGGCACGCGCAGTGGCTTCGTGGTCGGGATGTCCGTCGCCACGCCACGGAGCCAGGCACCAGGTGCCCGGGGCGGCGTCGAGCAGCGGTATCAGTGCGTCGGCCACTGCACCCTCGTGATTCTCGACGGCCCCGTCGGCGATCTGCAGACGCCTCGGAGAGTGGTCGATACCCAACTCGGCCAAGGCACGCTCGGATTCGACGGGGCGACGCGCACGCAGATCCTCCGCCGTGACGGTCGGGGAACCGGGATGGGAGCCGTCGCCGTCGGTCACCGCGACCACCCTCACGTCGACACCTGCCGCGGCCGCCAACGACAGCAGGCCACCGACGCCGAGTACCTCGTCGTCCGGGTGCGGTGCGACGACGACCATGGTGACGACGTCCTTCCACTGCAGACCGGGGATGGACCAGTCGGCCGACATCCAGTCCGATTCGGCGGTGCCGACATCGACTTCGGCGTCGAATGCGTTCTCTACCATGGGTTGTCCTCCTCGGCGATGTCGTGTCCGAGCGCTTCGAGATCGCGTTCGGCGTGGCTCTGCCTCAGATAGACGGTGAGATCTGCGACGCGTCGCGCGTGCTCGGCATCGCTGCACAGCGGGCCTGCACCGAGAGCGCGACCGACGCGGTCGATGCACTGAGTCGCCGCATCCTCGACCACCGCCCGCACGATGCGGGCTCGGATTCGGGCTCGACCGGAGCGGTCGAACGGATCCGCGTCCACCTCGGCTGCAGCGGTGGTCAGCGCGCT
>NZ_BAOX01000096.1:0-15401 GCF_000813105.1 Rhodococcus sp. BS-15
CCCTGTTCGATGTATCCGGTCTTCACCGCCGTCTCACCGGCACCGGTGATGGTGCCGGTGACCTTCGCCGAGACGAACCCCTCCCGCGTGAACGCCGTCGTCGCCACGTTCGGAACCGGGTTGACCGACAGGTTGCTGGCAGTGAGATCCAACGTCCAGCCATCATCGGTGACCGTGCTCGCGAACTTGTCGGCCAACGGCGTCGGCGTCGCCGACGCGGTGCCCGCGAACGCAACAGAACCCACCATCACTGCTGCCGACACCACCGCACAACCAGCCACGGCCCTCGATATGCCATGTCCCCGCACCGTCGAACCAGTGGTAGCGCGTGCCATCGTTTCCATGAGCGAGTCTCTCCGTACGCGTGTCGGTGATTCCACCGACCACAATGATTGCTGAAAGATAACTGAAGATCTGCCCGGGACGGTACAACACCCCACACATCCCCGACAGGCCTTCGACACCCGAATCACGCCGGCGACACCCCTACCCGGGCGTGACAGAAACATCTCCGGACACGCACGACCAGGCGGTTTACCGCGTCACAGCGAGTGACGCGCCTCATAGTCACAGAATGGTGACGACCCATAACAAGTGGACACTCCGCTACCTCGACCAGAGCATGGTGCGCATATTCAGGCCGATCGTTGCAGCCGACCAACTATGAAGTACGACAACAGCATCGGACCGGCACCGGCGGCCCTCGAGCGGATTTCACACGTGGTCGGGCACAGCGTCGCCAATGCGCTCGCAGGGGCTGGTGTCACCGCGCGCATATGCAAGGGCGGCCGGCCCCGAGTCGGTGACAGTCTTTCAACCACAACCCTTCTCGGCCCATCGATAGGAGTACCCCATCATGACGAATCTGAGTCCTCGCACCGCACAGGTGCACCGACCGCAATCGATCGACGAGCAGCAGCAATCCATTCGTACTCGCCGCACGATCCTCGCTGCCGCGACAGATCTGATCAACACTGGACGCGCTGTCAGCATCGGCGATCTCACCGCGAGCGGCGTGACCCGCGGCGATATCCACTTCCACTTCGAGACCAAGCACGGCCTCATTCGAGGCCTGATCGACGACGCCGCGGACCAAGTTCACCGCCGATCTACTCCTGGCGGTGATCAGTGCCCACACCGCCACCGGTGGTGACGGCACCACGCACGCCCGAGCCGCGATATCCGCCCTCACTGCAGAGATTCTGCCTCGAGATCACCCTCTCCAGCGCCGCCGCAGGTGAACCCGGAATGCCTTGGTGGCGGGTGCGCCTGTATTCCGCGAAAGAACAAGGTAATTCGTTGAATTCGGGGACGGACCTCACACCCACACCTATGCTCGACGGACTCGAAAACGCAGCGAACGGGGGTAATTGCATTCATCGTGAGTGTCGTTGTCTGCGCACTCTGTTCGATCGCGGTGTACGGGGCTGCCACGAATACTTTTTCTCGACTGGAGCACGTGCAGCGGCATGCACCGCAGTGCGCTGGATTTCGATGGTGGGCCTTCGCGAGTGGAGTATGCGGGAAGACTGTGGGTGATCGTGGTATCCATGCGGTGTGGACATCCTCGCTTCTCGGACAATTCTCCGGCCGGTCGATTACCAGAGGACTCTCGAGTTCTACCGTGACGGTCTCTCGTTGGCGGTGTGTCGCGAATACCCCGGCGGGACGGTGTTCTTCGCGGGTCAGGGCCTGATCGAGGTCGCTGCGCACCATCGCGGCGACGAATCGGGGTCGTTCTCCGGCGCGCTGTGGTTACAGGTACGCGACATCGACTCTGCTACAGCGGAATTGACGGCCGCCGGCATCGAGATCGTGCGTGAGGCCCGGACCGAGCCGTGGGGTCTGATCGAAATGTGGATCGAGGATCCGGACGCGATTCCCATCGTGCTGGTCCAGATCCCCCCAGGATCATCCGCTGCGGCGGGACAACCGCTAGCCCGTCGACGCGTCGTCGGCGATCGCGCGCAGTACCGCCGTTGCCGACTGCGGCCGCGACCACAGATACCCCTGAGCCAGGGTGCAGCCGAGCTCGAGCGCAGCGTCGGCCTGTTCGCGGCTCTCGATGCCTTCGACGATCATCGTCAGATCGAGGTCCTTCGCCACTCCGGCCAACGACTTGATCATCGCCCGGCCGGCGACGGTGTCGACGAACCGCGTCAGGTGCCCGTCGATCTTGATGCCGTCGGGCTGCAGCGTCACCAACCGTTCGAGTGAGGACCAGCCCGAACCGAAATCGTCCAGCAGCACCCGAAAGCCCAGCCGATGCACGTCGTCGATGTGCCTGCGCAGCAGCGGCCCCGGCGTCACGGCAGTGGTCTCGGTGAGTTCGAGCGAGATCGACGACGGAGACACCCCGGAGGACGCGATGGCGCGCTGCAGCTGACTGACGCCGTCGGGATGCGCGAGGTGGCGTCCGGAAATGTTGACGGTCAGCCGCAGGTCCGGACGGTGGACGTGCCACTTCTTCATTTCGGCCGCGGCCTGCGCGAGCACACTGAGGTCGACGTCGATGATCAGTTCGCTGGCCTCGGCGAACGGTACGAAATCCGCAGGCACCACCATCCCCCGGGTGGGGTGGTGCCAACGCGCCAACGCCTCGAAGCCGACGATCTCCTCCGTCCGCAGATCCACGATCGATTGGAACCAGGGGACGATGTGGCCGTCGGCGATGGAGTCGGCGATGTCGTTGTCGCTTCCGAGCCGGATGACGCCCGATCCGACGCGGCGATGCAGGTCTAGTTGCTCCTCGAGTACCGACGCGAACTGTTCGAGTTCCTGCATCTGCTCACCCGAGAGCGAGCGCGGCGTGCGATCGAGCAGGCAGAGTGTGCCGATCACCAGGCCCTCTCGCCCCCGTAGCGGAACCGACGCGTAGGACGCGATGCCGTTGTCGTCGAGGATGGCGCGCTGCCGGGTAGTGGCGTGGACGCGTCCGTGCGCCACCACTGCGGGTTCGCCGGAGCGCACCACGTCGTCGCAGAGGGTGTCGGCTCGTACCACCGTGGACACGGGCGGTCCGCCGACGTTGACCAGCGTGTACTGAGTGTCTTCGTCGAGCACGTTGAGCTGGGCAATGGCGAATCCGACGCTGCGTGCGGCGAATTCGACCGTCGATCGCAGAGCGGGCGTGGTCGCCTCGACATCGAGGTATCGACGAGCGGAGTCGCTCTGCCGGCGAGACTGGGAGCGCGCGGTGTCCGCGACCTCACCGTCCACCGGCATCACCTCGCAACGAACAGCCGGGCCCGTTCTGGAACCGGATCCAGGTGAGCTAAACCGTCCCACATCTGCAGTTTCGACCGATAGCCCATCCGAGAGCGGTCACAACGACGGATAGCGTGTGTGCAGCAGCCGATGCCGCAGCACCGCCGCGGCAAGTCGCTTGCCTTCGTCGGTGGCGACCGAGCCGGCCGGCTGCGATCCGGAAGCTTGGCCCGGTTCCGACAACTCGAACGCGCCGAGTGCGCTCAGTTCGGCAACCAGGGTTCGAGCGAGCGGCTCAGCGTGCTCGGCAGCGGGCTCCTCGCCGGAATGAGTCCACCCCTCGGCGCGCAGCAGACGCGCCAGGTCGTCTGCTGTCGATTCCACGTCGGCGACATCGTGACCGACGATCATTCGGGCCAGAACGACCTCCGCGGCAATCGTGTCCGGGTGATATTCGGTGCCGACGATGCCTGCGGTGAGCACACGCCAGAGCCCGTCGGAGCTGAGCTGCCGAGTTCGGGCCGTCGGTACCAACCGGCCGGCGGAACGACGCAGCAGACGCACCCGCATCAGGAGGCGTCGGACAATCAGTACTTTCTCGGTGTCGAGTTCGCGGCCGACATGCACGGGACGTTCGGCCGGAGGAAACACGGTGCTCGCGATGCTCGCCACCAACTCGTCCGGCAGGTACCCGGCGTCGGTCAACGCGACGCCGTCCCCGATGCATCCGATGAAGCTCTCGAGCCTGCGCACGCAGCCGTACACGGGCTCGGCGGCCTCGTGCAGCGTCTCGCGCAACCCCAGATACAGCTCGGCCCGCGGTGCGCTGTAGTTGCTCCACAACTCGATGCGGTGGTCGAGAAGCTGTTCGAGCAGGACTGCCTCGGAGTCGTCCTTACCTCGATCGGACGTCAGCACAGCATCGGTGACGCCGCGTCGACGCATGGCCTGCGCGTTGGCACCGAGCGGTCGCCCACCAGGCTTCGACGGCTCGAACTCGCCGGCGATGGTCGCCACTTCCAGTGTCTCGCCTATCTTTTCGACGATGGCCCGCTCGACGCCCGTCGGCGCGTCCTGCCAGGTGACGAGCTCGGTATCGACGGCACCGATGCCCGATTGTTCGGTAGCGGCGCGATAGTGCTGCAACCACACGGCGTCGTCGGGCGTTCGCACGAGTTCCTCGGTGACGGCGCTTCGGGCAATCTCCGCGTATCCGACGCGTCCGAGCCGGTCGAGCAGGTCGCCGAGGGCACGGGCGATATCTACGGCGCGATCGGGCCCCTCGGCCGCGTGGCGCAGGTACACCCACAGGTAGGTCTGCACAGAATGTTGCGTCGGGCCCGCGGGCGGAGACACGTCGACCAGACCGTCCCACCCCAGGCGCGCGTCGGCGGCGAGCGCGGGATCGACGGAATCGAAGTACGACAGAGCTGCCCACACCGCGTCGTCCATGCCCGATCCCTTCACGATGTTCCACTGTTCCACAGCGACTCGATGTCGGGTGACAACCGCGGGTGCGCCCGTCCGCGATCGAGCCGAGCGACTAGCCTCGAGTCCGTGCTCGAGAGCGTATCCATTCCGTCGGGGCCTGCAGCGGCGGAGATCATGTCGCGGCTGAGTCGCATGCTCGCCGGCGACGGCCCGGCCCTGCTTCCCGTACCCACCGATGATCCGCGCGAGACCGAGCGCCTGCACGACGCACTGGCACCGGGAACCCCCATCGACGACGGCGTCGCCCTGGTCGTTGCGACCTCCGGGACGACGGGTGTCCCCAAAGGGGCCATGCTGTCCGCGTCTGCACTGGTGGCGTCGGCGACGGCCACCGAGGAGCGACTCGGCGGACCAGGGTCGTGGCTGTTGGCGTTGCCCGCGCATCACATCGCCGGGATGCAGGTGCTGCTCCGCAGCGTGCTCGCCGGGACCTCGCCCGTCGTCATGGACGTGTCGAGAGGTTTCGATCCCTCCGCTCTGATCGACGCGGTGGGATCGATGTCGGGACCCCTGCGCTACACCTCGCTGGTCCCCGGGCAGCTGGTGAAGGCATTCCAGATCCCCGAGGCGGTCGCGGCCCTCGCCTCACTGGACGCAGTGCTGCTCGGCGGGGCCGCGACGCCGGTTCCACTGCGAGAGAAGGCACACGACGCAGGAATCCGGTTGGTGCGAACCTACGGAATGAGCGAAACGGCCGGCGGCTGCGTGTACGACGGAGTTCCGCTACACAGCACCGTCGTACGCATCGACGACGGCAGGGTCGTGCTCGGCGGAAAGACCTTGGCCTCGGGATACCGCGGGCTGCCCGACCACCCGGCCTTCGCCGAACCGGGATGGTTCCGCACCGACGACGCCGGAACCATCGTCGACGGGGTTCTCAGCATCTCCGGACGACTCGACGAGGCAATCTCTACCGGTGGACTGACCGTCGTGCCGCAGGTGGTCGAAGCAGCACTGATCACGCATCCCGCGGTACTCGAATGTGCAGTCGTGGGATTGCCCGACGAGCGACTGGGCCAGAAAATCGTGGTCGCAGTCGTCGCCTCTGCTCCGGTGACATTGGCGGACCTGCGCTCCCACGTTGCTGCCTCGCTGGACATCACCGCCGCGCCACGGGAGTTGTTTCTGCTCGACTCCCTACCACACGAGGTCCGGGAAAACTGAATCGGGCGGAACTGCGAACTGTGCTGGAGCAGCGCTGAGCTGAGTCCCGTTCGGCGCTGTGTCCCCGGTGGGCGCTGAGTCCCGGGTTCGGCGCTGCGCCCCCCGGTTGACCGCCGCGGCCTTCGGTTGACCGCAAACGCGCGCGCGTTCGTCAGGTGCGCGCGGAATAGTCAGCGAACAGGTAGCGAAACTGCGCGCGTTCAGCAAAGGCGCGCGCGTGTGCGCCGGAGTGGTCATTCGAGCGGCGTGCCTTGATGGTGCACCAGTTCCCATCCGGTATCCGTGCGCCGCCACAGCGAGGTTCTACGAGCGCGCATCCGCGTTGTTCTCGAAATCCACTGCACCAGTACGCAATCCTCACTGATAACCCGACCGATCGGTTCGATCACCTCGATCTCGGCGGAGCTTTCGCCGGCGAGCATGTCGAGTATCGACGACTTGTCCCACACTGTGCCCGAGGCTCCGACTTCGGTGAAGTCGTCGGCGAGCAAACGGGCCAGCCGTTCGCGATCGCGTCGACATTTCGTCGTCTGCAGCTCTCGTTCGAGCTCGAGAACCAGCGACAGGTCGTTGTCAGCATTGGGTCGACCGGCACAGGTAAGCGGCATGGGGTGCACTGTCTCACGCACGAATGCGCGCGCGTTTGTCAGGTGCGCGCGGATTGGTCGACGAACAGGTAGCGAATTTGCGCGCGTCCAGCAAAGGCGCGCGCGTTTGCGGCGGAGGTGGGTGGGAGAGCGGGCGGGCCGGCGGGCAACAGACGCCTCAGCCCGCCATCTTCTCGTACAACCGCTCCACGTCCGTGTCCGTCCAACCGGGCGGCTCGAGGATCTCGGCCCACATGTTCACCGCGTCGGCTCCGTAGCTGTGGCCGTGTCCGTCGTCGACGTTCGTGGAGAAGACCTGATCGAACGTCAACTGCCAGAAGGTCACGAACGGGAACCACTGCACTCCGGGGTCGACGTCGGCACCGCGCGATTCTCGTAGCCAGTCGGGCCGGTTCAGGATCAGATCCGGCGACCACCACACGATGGGATCGGATGCGTGCTGCCAGTACACGATTCGGGGCTCTTCCCACTGACCACCGATGTCGAGATCCCCGGACGAACTCGCGAAGCGAACGTGCTCTGCGCCGTCGACGACGGGCAGGATCTCTCGGGAACCGGCGTCGCGTCCGGCAGTGATGCGCGCCCACTGAGGGGTGAAGTTCGGATTGCCGACCCACAGGGCACCGTCGATGCGCGCGATCATGTCCTGTGCGCCGCTGAACGCATCCTGTCCGCCGTAGCTCCGAGACTCTCGCCGAACAACACCAGCTTCGGTCGCGAATCCTCCGGGAGTTCGCTCCATACCTCGTACACCGCCTCGAAGAGAGCTCGTCCGGCATCCTGCGGAGTCTGCCGGTCGGCCAGAAATGCCATCGGGCTCGGCAGAAACGAGTACTGCATCGACGCGATCGCCGAATTACCGTCGTACAGGTATTCCAAAGGGCGAGCGACGTTTTCGTTCACCCACCCGCGTCCGGTGGTCGTCGCGACCGCGAGCACTGCACGCGAGAATGCGCCGGTGCGGTCGAGCTCCGCCACCACCCGCTCGGCGACGCCGTCGACGGTGTCCGCCGACTCCACGCCCGCGTAAGCCCGGATCGGTTGCACCGCAGGCCTTCCGCTGAACTCACTGATCTCGTCCCGCGACACCCCGGACACGACGAAGCGTCGACCCTCCTGGCCCAGGGAATCCCATTCCTCGTTCGAGGCATCCGAACCCGACAGTTCAGCCGCGGTTGGCTTCTCGACGCCTCGTGGTTGCCGCGGTCTGCAGTCGAGGCCGACTGCTCCGCAACCGCCACGATGCCGCGAACGAGCGCGCCGTTGACGGCGAACACCACCAACAGGGCCACAACGATCACGCTGGCGATCCTTGCGACCGGCTTCGGCACGTACTGCTTGCCCCACCCCGTCAATACCTGAGATGCCCGCCTCAGCAGACGACCCAACGCCAGCACAGCCACGGCCACCACCAGAGAGACCACCAGCACCGCGATGTACAACGGCCTGCCGGGATCCTCCACGCCAACGAGCTTGCGGACTATCTGCTGCCACCACGATCCCAGGATCAGGAACAGCGGAATCACCACCGCCGCAGCAACGGCCAACGCCCACCACCCGCGACGACGCCACTGCTCGGACCAGTCCGGTGACACCCCACAGCGTCGCACCACCCACGCGATGAGGCATCCGACGCCGTATCCGATCGCGACGCTGATACCGGTGGCAACAGCCTGTAGGTACCAGACGCGGGGCAACAGCGACGGAGTCATCGACAGCGCGAAGAACACCACGGCGAACAGCAGGCCCACGGGATGCAGCGCGCGGCAGTATCGATCCCCTCGTGAGCCCCGCCACCACGAACCGATCCGGGCCGACTGCCGTGTAGTCACCACCAGATCGTATTTCTCCGCCGACTGGGCTGCACCCACTTCGACGTGCAAGCATTCACTACATGAGTGTCCTGGTTTGCTTTCACGCACATCCCGACGACGAGGTGTTCGGCACCGGCGGCGTGATGCGCCTCGCCGCCGATGCCGGCCACCGCGTCGTCCTGGTCACCGCGACCGACGGTGCCCTCGGCGAATTCCCCGACGGCATCCTCACCGACGGCGAGACGTTGGCCGAGCGCAGGCGCATCGAGCTGGATCGTTCGGCCGCCGCTCTCGGAGTCGCCCGCATCGTGCGGCTGCACTATGCCGATTCCGGAATGGCCGGTACTCCGGAGAACGGGAACCCGGACGCGTTCTGCAACGTCGACGTCGACACTGCGGCACAGCGATTGGCCGACGTGCTGCTCGAGGAGCAGGCCGACGTCGTCACCATCTACGACCCGAACGGTGGTTACGGGCATCCGGACCACATCCAGGTTCACTTCGTCGGCAAACGCGCCACCGAGATCGCCGAGACTCGTTTCGTGTACGAGACCACCACCAACCGCGATCACATGCGCAAGCTGATGGAAGCCAATCCGCACTGGGGCGAAGAAGCGTCACCGCCGGACATCGAGACCTTCGGCCTGCCGGAAACCGAGATCACGACGGTGGTCGACGTGTCCAGCGTGATGACCGCCAAACGGGCCGCAATGGAAGCGCACGAGACTCAGGTCGGCGACTTCGGACCGTTCCTGCAGATGTCTCTTGAGGACCTCGCCACCACGTTCGGCACCGAATGGTTCAGAAAGCTACGCGGCACCGGGGGCGTCGGCCTCACGGAGACCTCGCTCCCGCTCTGACCTGGCCGGACAGCGGACGCAAGCGCGACGTACGCGTCGTGCAAGCGCCCGGGGTCATCGTTGGCCCCATGACCACACCAGCAATCGAGGCCCAGAACCTCGTCAAGACATTCGGTAAGCAACGTGCCGTCGACGGCGTGAGCCTGACCGTTCCCACCGGGGCGGTCTACGGCGTCCTCGGTCCCAACGGCGCGGGCAAGACCACAACGGTCCGCATGCTCGCCACCCTCCTGCGGCCCGACGGCGGCTCCGCTCGCGTCTTCGGCCACGATGTCGTCGCCGACGCCACCGCCGTCCGGTCGCTCGTCGGCGTCACCGGCCAGTACGCGTCGGTCGACGAGGACCTCACCGCAACCGAAAATCTCGTCGTCTTCTCCCGCCTACTCGGGCTCGGTCGCCGCGAGAGCAAGGCCAAAGCCGTCGACCTCCTCGAGGAATTCGGGTTGACCGAGGCGGCGTCCAGACCATTGAAGAAGTTCTCCGGCGGCATGCGTCGACGCCTCGATCTGGCAGCGAGCCTCATCTCGGCACCACCGCTGCTGTTCCTCGACGAGCCGACCACCGGCCTCGATCCCCGCACCCGAGCGCAGATGTGGGACACCATCCGACGCCTCGTCGCCGAGGGCTCGACCGTCCTTCTCACCACCCAGTACCTCGACGAGGCCGACCAGCTGTGCGATCGAATTGCCGTCATCGACCACGGCCGCGTCATCGCCGACGACACCGCCGACGGGCTCAAGTCCTCGGTGGGTACATCCGCTCTCGCACTGACTCTGACCGACCGAGACCGGATCGACGACGCACGAGCGTTGGTTGCCGAGCAGCTGGGCGTCGAGGTGGCCGTCAGCCTCGAGTCGGCTCGCCTCACCGCACCGATGGCCGACACGTCGATCACCCCCGACATCTTGATTCGCTTGCGCGATTTCGGAATCGACGTCAACGAAATCACCGTCACCAAACCCAGCCTGGACGAGGTCTTCCTGACCCTCACCGGCAAGACCACAGACGAGGACGCAGCATGACCACCACGCTCACCCCGCAGTCTTCGACACACATCGACCCCGCCGACCGACCGGTCGTGCGCCATATCGGCCTGACCCGCACCGCCGCGCAGTCCGTCGCCATGGGATATCGGGGTCTGCTCAAGCTCCGGCACAACCCCGAGCAGCTCGCCGATGTGGTCTTCCTACCGATCATCTTCACCCTGATGTTCAGCTACATCTTCGGCGGCGCGGTTGCAGGCGACGTCACCTCGTACCTGCCGTTGATCGTGCCGGGAATCCTGGTGCAAACGGTCATCACCGGTTCCGTCGTCACCGGTACCCAGCTACGCGAGGACATGGACAAGGGCGTCTTCGACCGATTCCGATCGCTCCCTATCGCCCGAATCTCGCCGCTCGCAGGCGCATTGATGGCCGACGTCATCCGCTACCTGATCGCCGCGGTCGTCTGCTTCCTCACCGGACTCGCGATGGGCTACCACCCGGCCGGCGGTGCGCTCGGTCTCGCTGGAGCGGTACTACTGGTGATGTTCTGTGCTTGGGCGATCAGCTGGATCTTCGCACTGCTGGGCACCCTGATGAGCAAAGCCTCGTCGGTTCAGGGCATCTCGATGCTGGTGTTGTTCCCGCTTACCTTCCTGTCCAATGCCTTCGTCGACACCAGCACGATGCCGAGCTGGCTAGGCGCATTCGCCGATGTCAACCCCGTATCCCACCTGGTGACGGCCGTTCGTGAACTGGCGAATAACGGACACTTCGGAATTCACGTCGTGTACTCACTCGTCGGCGGCGCCGTCATCGTCGCGATCTTCGCCCCACTGACCGTCCGAATGTACATGCGCAAGGCCTAGACAAGCGGAAGCAACCGCAGAATCTCCTGCAGCGCAATACTTCTGGTGAATACTGCGGCCCGAGCGAGCCCGGCGTCGACCTCACGGTCACCGGCAATCGCTCGGGCCGCAGCGACATGTCGATCGATCCGCATCGACGGAAAGTCCTGCCGACCCACCGCCCTGCTCGACACCGCCAGCAACTGCATCCCCAACGCCCGGTCTCCGCGGTGAATCTCGAACGAACCCACCGCACACGCAACTGCGCCGAGCATCGGAATGTCGTAGAAACCGCCCGGCACCAACATATTCCACGGCTTGCGCATCAGCGCCGCCACCGCATCGGCCATGTCCTCGCCGCGACCGTGCAGAACGTGCGCACCCACGGCCGCACACACCAGAATGGTCATGAACGGATCGCTCGGACCCTCCGACGGCCACCCACCCAACGCCAACGCGGCACGAAAACCCTCGAGACCCTGCTCGGCGGGACCGTCCTCGAGATCCGCAGCAGCCCGCGTCGCCGTCAACGACGCGGAATTCGACCGCTGCTGAGCGCGATCCCAGCGGGCACCGACGTCAGTGTCCGAGGGTGGATCGAGGGTGATCTCCTGCCCCTGCGCCGCGGCTTCCAACTCGACGATCAGTCCCCGTCCCTCGTCCACGCGACCGGCTCCGATCAACGCCATCGCCAGAAAAGCGCGCGTCTGCATGCTCTCCTCGAAGGCATGCATCTCCCACATGACGTCGGCCGAGGTTCGGTAGTACTCCACGGCCCGCGCATAGTCACCCGACAGGCCGTACGAGCTGGCCAGCGTCTGCGACGTCGAGCCAACGGCCCACAGGTCGCCCCGACGCCGTGCGATGACGAGCGCCTGCTCACCGTCTCGGATCGACTCGTACAGGCGGCCCGAGTTCTGAGCCAGCATCGAGCGAACGACGTATGCGTTGCAGCGAACGTCGTCGTGCTCGGATCGAATGGCCAGGGCCAGTTTTCGGGCCAAACCTCGACCCCCGGCGTGGTGGACCAGAACCTCCGAGTTGAAGCGCAACCCCGGCGACATACCGGCTCGACTGTTCAGCAGGTGCCGGAGATCCATGCGAATGCGAGCTACCCGACGAAGATCCCCGCCGTAGGCGAAGTGGGCTGCCAGCACCAGCAGGGCCATCACGGCATTGTCGTCGGGCGTGCCGACCATCCCGCCACGCATGCTTCTCGACACCCGGTCTGCCCAGTTGAGCACCTCCGAATGCGCCCCGCGCATGGCCCAGAAGTAGCCCAGTACCGAGAACAACGTGCACACGTGGTCCGAAAACTGTTGCACATGAGAATGTCTCATCACCGACAGCAGGTTGTCGTGTTCGGCCTCCATGAGCGCGACCATCTCGGCCGGACGCCCACCGAAATAGCCGGCGGACACCCGAACCGCGACGGACGTGGACCACTCACGCAGTCGTGCTGCGACTTCTTGGGCCTCGCCGCTGTCGTCGAGCTGCTCCTCGCCGTACTCGCGCACCGTCTCGAGCATGTGGTACCGAATTCCGGTCGTCGTCTCGACCACGCTGAGCATGGACTGATTCACCAGACCGTCGAGCGCAGCCGAAACATCCTCCACTGCAGCCCATTGCGCCACCTGCCTCGCTGCGTCGAGATCGAATCCCGCAGGGAACCGGCACAGTCGACGCAGCGCCGCCTGCTCGGAGGCGTCGAGCAGATTCCAACTCCAGTCGATGACGGCGTGCAACGTCCGATGCCGTTCGGGCCTGGTTCGATCCGCCGATTTCAGTAGCGTGAAGCGACGGTCGAGCCTCGCGTCGATCTCCTCGACGCTCATCGACTTGACCCGTGCCGCAGCCAGTTCGATCGCCAACGGCAATCCGTCCAACGTACGGCACAGGCGGGCCACCGCGTCGGGTTCGAGGTGCGCCGACGGCCGGACTGCCCGCGCCCTGATGCAGAACAGTTCCGTCGCAGGCGAATTCGAGCCGATGAGACCCAGTGACGGCAGCGGGAAGACCGACTCGGCCGTGATCCCCATCGGGGAACGCGACGTCGCCAGCACCGTCACCGCGTCGGTCGACGCAACCAGGGCGTCGACCACCACCGCGACCTCGTCGATCACGTGCTCGCAATTGTCGAGAATCAGCAAGCCCCGCCGCGTCGAGAAGACGTCGACCAGTCGTTCCCGAATCGAATGGACCCGGGTGACCGGAAGTCCAATGACCTTGACGTCGGCCTCGGTGAGCCCCAGGGTCGCTCCGATCGCCGAGGCGACGTCCTCCTCGCTGCGCAGCGATGCCAGTTCGACGAAAGCTACCGACATGTGGGCGCCGGCGCGGCGACCGAGTTCGTGTGCGATCCGCGTCTTACCCGCGCCGCCGGGACCGAGGACAGTCGTCACACGAGAACTGCCGAGCAGTACCTCGATCGCGTCGACGTCGTCGCCTCGTCCGATGAGTGCGTTCGGTGCGGCGCGCAGACCGATGGTCTGCAGCATCTTCGGTGCGGTGTGTCCCAGAATCTCGGTGTTCAACGCGGTCACGGCCGGCGAGGGGTCCGTTCCCAGACGTTCGGCGAGTTCGGTTCGCAACGCCGCGAACAGCGTGAGGGCATCGTTGGATCTGCCTGCGCCGTGCAGTGCGCGCATGAGGTCGGCGGTAGCGCGTTCGTCGGTTGGATCTGCGGCGACTCTCGCCCGAGCGAGCGGGATGGCATCGTCGAAACGGCGCAACCCGAGCAACGCCGAGATCTGGACGGACCTCAGCGCGACCTCGAGCAGTTCGGCCTGCACTCGGACCGATTCCGCAGGCTCCCCTCGCCACAGACTCAGGCGTCGAGCACACCGTCGAGAGCGTCCTGCCACTGCGAAGAAGCGAGCCGACCCTCCGCAGCGCGAGTGAGGACACGCGCGCGGCCGAGGTCGGTGTCGTCGGAGTCGAGAGCCAACTGATAGCCACCGCGGTTGCTCTCGAGAACGCCTGCGGGCAACACCGACCGCAGCCGAGAGATATGCGTCTGCAGAGCGTTCTTCGGCGAACGGGGAGGCTCGTCGGGCCACACCTCGTCGATGAGCGCCTGCGCCGACCGCATCCGCCCGGGTGCCAGCGCCAAGGCCACCAGCAGGGCCTGCGCTCGCGCACCCGGTACCGCAACGAGATCGCTGTCGATTCGGGTCGCGACCACGCCGAGGATCCCCACCACCGGGAGATCGGTCGTGAGGTGATTCGTCCGAGGATGCGCGATATCGATGGGCACTGCCACCAGATCGTAGGCCGATGATGTGACGTCATCGACCTGACCTTCGGATTGTTTCGAGCCTCTAACCAAACCGCGAGACGGTACAGTGTTCACGTCGCCTGTCATGAGGGCGAGTTCTTCAGACCTGAACACCGTCACCGAAATGGAGAGGCCGGAGAAGCGATGCGTTCGTCAGTGGGTGTGTCCCTGGGCACGTGCGGCATTCGCACGGCGCGGACCACCGAAGACGGCGCATGGACCGACGGCACCCCTTTTGACGATTGGCAGCTCTCCCCCACGGCGGCCGACGTCGCGCGCGTCGTTCGCGGCATCGTCGACAGTCCGGACGCGCCCCAATCACTCGGCGTCGCATATCGCACCCCCGAGGAACGCACCGGGATCACCGACGCGCTGGCCGAGGAGTACGTCTCCGACGTCCACCTCATCGACAGGACCGGCGCGGCAATGGAGTACCTGCGCCCGGGGCTTCCCTCCCACCACCGAACGATCGCGCTGTTCGACGCGGGCGAGACCGGAGTCGACGTCGACATCGTGGACGTCGAATCCGGCCGCTCCTACGGCTCGGCGCGGACCACCGCTATGAGCGGTGCCTCCTTCGACGCTGTGGTCCGTGAACACATTCTCGGACTCGGCATAGTGCGTTCGCCCCAATCTCGGGACGAAGACAGTGCGCTCACGGCGTTCTGCCGCGGGATCAAGGAAGCGCTGTCCTCGCACCTGACCACCAGCACTCCCGACGGCGAACACATCCTCCTCGAGCGGCACATCTTCGAGTTGTCCATTGCACGCTCCACCGAACAGGCCGCCGAAACGGTGCGTCAACTCGGTCTCGAGGCCGAGTTCTATCCCGACGCCGTCATCGCCATCGGCGGCACGTCCAACGTTCCTTTGGTCCGCGCCACCCTCGAACGCTTCCTGCAACTGCCGGTCGTCGTCCCGGACAGACCAGAGCTGGTCGTCGCCGGCGGTGCCGCGGTACACGCCACCCACGTCGACGCGACCCACGTGCCGCCCCCTCGTCTCGCACCGCCCCGCGTTGGCACGGCTGGGCATGATCGCGCTACCGATCGCAGGCGTCATCGCCGCGATCGGACTGTTCACCGCACTCGGATCCAGCGACGAGAGTCAACCGCTGAGCACGCCCGCCAGCGTCGGTGAGTCGGTTCC
>NZ_BAOX01000095.1:0-15444 GCF_000813105.1 Rhodococcus sp. BS-15
AGCCGTGACCCGCGCTCGAGCGCCACGATTCACCGCGCCGTCGACGCTCTGCGTCGGCGGCGACCGGATCTCGACGTCCGCGTCGCATTTCTCGATCTGTCCGAGCCCGGCGTCGGTCAGGTGGTCGACGACCTGGCCGGTGCCGGACACCGACGCATCGTCGCCGTTCCGATGTTGCTGGGCAAAGCCTTTCACGCGAAAGTCGATCTGCCCGAGCTGTTGCACGCAGCGAGGACGCGACACCCGCACGTATCGATAGCGCAGGCCGACGTTCTGGGAGACGACCGACTCCTCATCGAGGCAGTTCGCGATCGGATCGTCGATACCGGTGTGGCGGTCTCCGATTCGACTGTCGGCATCGCCCTGGCAGCCGTCGGCTCCTCGGTGGCACCGGCGAATCAGCGCACCCGAGTGATCGCACAGAAACTGCTCGCCGGAACGGGCTGGGCCGGAGCCGTGACCTGCTTCGCGACGTCGGTCTCCCCGTCCCCCACCGATGCGATCGCACAGCTGCGCACACTGGGAGCCGACCGCATCGTCGTTGCACCCTGGTTCCTGGCCCCGGGACTGCTCACCGACAGGATCGAAGCGTCGGTCGCAGGCCTACCGAACGTGGCGCATGCCGAGGTCATCGGAGCGCATCCGGCGCTGGCAGATCTGGTGTCGCGGCGCTACGATTCCGCAATCTCAATGGGTCGTTCTGCAGGCTCCACTCCTGTGGCACGCACTGTGTCGACAGAACCGAACGTCCTACCGCACCGGTTCAGCGAACCGGTGCACCAGCAATCGCATCGGCATCGCTAGCGTCCGCAATTTTCGGCACCCGAGTCGCTCGCGCGTACACCGTCTCGCCCTCGCGAAGACCGAGCGCCTCACTGTCACCGCGGGTGATCTGCGCTGCGAACAGTTCACCGGTGGCCGCATTCTTCATTTCGACCTTCACCTCGAAGCCGAGGTGTACCACCCGCTCGACGACGGCCCGCGTCACGCCTGCCGATTCGGCCGTCCCGCTGGCCTGAGCCTGCGCCAACGACGGATCGCGCCCGACGCGAATGTCGTGCGGCCGCACCAGAAGTCCGTTCAGCTTGGCGACCTGACCCAGGAACGACATCACGAAGTTGTTGGCCGGGCGATCGTAGAGATCCTCCGGGCTGCCGACCTGCTCGATCCGGCCCTTGTTGAGCACCGCGATCCGATCGGCGACATCGAGCGCCTCCTCCTGATCGTGAGTCACCAACACGGTGGTGACGTGGACCTCGTCGTGCAGTCGACGCAGCCACGTACGGAGATCGGCACGCACCTTGGCGTCGAGCGCGCCGAATGGCTCGTCGAGCAGCAGCACCTGCGGGTCGACGGCGAGTGCGCGGGCCAACGCCATGCGCTGTCGCTGGCCACCGGACAGCTGCGCCGGGTAGCGACTCTGGAATCCGGCGAGCCCGACGATCTCGAGCAACTCGTCGACCTTCTTGGCGATCTCGGCCTTGGGCCGCTTGCGAATCTGCAGGCCGAAGGCGACGTTGTCTCGCACTGTGAGGTGCTTGAACGCGGCGTAGTGCTGGAAGACGAATCCGATCTCGCGGCGCTGCGGGCTGACCCACGTGACGTCCTGGCCTGCGAGCACCACACGGCCGGAATCGAGTTGTTCGAGCCCGGCGATGGAGCGCAGCAGCGTGGACTTTCCCGAGCCACTGGGCCCGAGCAGCGCCGTCAACGATCCCTTGGGAATGTCGATGCTGACATCGTCGAGCGCTGCGAAGTCGCCGTAGTGCTTGTTGGCACCGACGACGGAGATCTCGATCTCGGGGGATGTGTCGGTCATTACTTCGTCCTCTTCTTGTCGAGGGCCGTCATCAACAACAGCACGACGACGGCGATCGCCATGAGCAGTGTGGACGCGGCATACGCGCCCTGTTGATTGAAGTCCTCGTACCGTGAATTGACCAGCAGAGTGAGCGTTTGGGAGATGCCGGGCAGATTGGTCGAGACCATGATGACCGCACCGAACTCGCCGAGCGAACGTGCGACGGTGAGTACGACGCCGTACGTGAGGCCCCACCGGATCGCCGGAAGAGTGATGCGCCAGAACGTCTGCCACGACGACGCACCGAGCGTCGAGGCGGCCTCCTCCTGCTCCTCACCGATTTCGTAGAGCACTGGTTCGACCTCGCGCACGACGAACGGCAGGGTGACGAAGATCGTCGCGATGACCATGCCGGGCAGCGCGAAGATGACCCTGAAGCCGAGGCTTTCGACCCCGCCGAACCATCCGTTGGCACCCCACAGCAGGATCAGCGCGACGCCGGTGATGATGGGCGACACCGCAAAGGGCAGATCCACGATGGCTTCCAGGACACCCTTGCCTCGGAACCGTCCTCGCACGAGCGCGAGGGCGGTGACCACACCGAACACGATGTTGATCGGAACCACGATCGCGACGATCAACAACGACAGCTGCAGTGCCGACTGCGCGGCCGGTGTGGTGATCTGCTCCCAGAACGCGACGACGCCGTCCTCGAACGTGCGAAACAGAATGGCGCCGAGCGGAAAGAGCACCAGAACTGCGAGGTACAGCAGAGCGACGGTACGCAGCGTCAGTTTGATCGGCAGACCGATTTTCACGAGATCTGCTCCTCACGGCGAGCCAGGCGATTTCCTGCCACGCGAAGCACGAACAACACCGCGAAGGCGATCGCCAGCAGCACCACGGAAATCGCCGCGGCGTCGGTGGTTCGGTCGTATTCGATGAGCTCACGGATGTACTGCGACGCGACCTGCGTGTCGTTGGGGATGTTGCCTCCGATGAGCACCACCGACCCGAACTCGCCGATCGCGCGGGCGAACGCGAGACCGCCGCCCGACAGCACGGCGGGCAACAGCACCGGCAGGACGATGCGACGGAAGATGGTCCAGTTGTTCGCGCCGAGCGACGCTGCCGCCTCCTCGACGTCCTTGTCCAGTTCGATCAGCACCGGTTGCACCGCGCGCACCACGAACGGCAACGTGACGAACAGCAGCGCGACGATCACCGCAGGCTTGGTTGCGTTGAACACCAGTCCGATCGGACTCGCCGGTCCGTAGAGAGAGAGCAACACCAGGCTGGCCACGATGGTCGGCAACGCGAACGGCAGATCGATCAGGGCGTTGACGAATCGCTTACCCGGGAACTCGTCCCGCACCAGGACCCACGCGATCAGGGTGCCCAGGAACAGATTGATCACCGCGGCCGCAACGGAGACCAGGAGGGTCACCTTGAACGTGGCCACTGCACGCGGCACGGTGACCGCATCCCAGAAGCCGGCCAGACCGTTGTCGAAGGACTGAACCGTCAACGCGGCCAACGGAAGCAGCACGATCACGCTGAGCCACAGTACGGCGACTCCGAGACCGAGCGGGCCCACAGATCCCGGACCCCTGAACTTTCGGCCTTCCCGCCCGGCACGAAACCGTGGTCTCGTGCCGGGCGAGACGGTCGAACCCGCTTCTGCGGCTTCGGTGGTCGAAGATGACATCGATCTCTACCGAGTACTTTCCTGATAGATCGTCGTGATCGCACCGTTGTCGCCGAACAGGTCGGCATCCACCTGGGTCCAACCACCGAGATCATCGATCGTGTACAGCTGGTCGGGGGTGAAGAACTTCTCGGAGTACTCCGACGCGATGTCCGGGTTGGTCGGCCGGAAGCCTGCCTCCGCCCAGATCTTCTGGCCCTCGTCGGTGTAGAGGAAGTCGTTCAGAGCGTTGGCGCGATCGAGATTGGCGCTGTCGTTGATCACTGCCACGGGATTGTCGATGCGGAAGGTGACAGGAACGTCGACGTGCTCCACCTCCTGTCCCTGTTCCTCGATCAGGAGCGCTTCGTTCTCGTAGCTGAGCAACGCATCACCCTGTCCCTGCAGGAAGGCTTCGGTTGCGGCGCGGCCGGATTCGGGCTGAACCGGGAAGTGATCGGCGACGAGGGTACGAACGAAGTCGAGACCGGCCTGCTTGTCCTGCCCGCCGTTGCTCTTCGCCGCGTAGGGGGCGAGCAAGTTCCACTTGGCCGAACCCGAGCTCAGTGGGCTGGGGCTGATGACCTGAACGTCCGGCTCGAGCAAATCGTCCCAGGTGCGGATGTTCTTGGGGTTGCCCTTGCGTACGACGACGGTCACCACGGAGCCGAACGGCACTCCGCCGTAGGCATTCTGATTCCAGCTCTCGTCGACCTTGCCTGCCTGCACCAGACGGGTGATGTCGGGCTCCACCGAGAAGTTGACGATATCGGCGGGGGCACCGTCGGCCACCTTGCGCGACTGGTTGCCGGACGGGCCGTAGTCTGCGTTGATCGCCGTTCCGTCCCCGTCCTCGGTTGCGGCGAAAGCCGGACCGATTGCGTCCCAACCATTCTTGGGGACGGCGTAACCCACCAGAGTCAATGCGGGGCCGCTCGCGGTGTCCGGCTCACCGCCGACGACGTCGCTCGAGCCACCGTTGCATGCTGTGAGTAGAAGGGTTCCCACAGCCGCGAACGTGGTCAGCAGGTAGCGAGAGCTGTGCCTCATCGAGAAAAGGCCTTTCATGATGGTGTGCAGTGAGTACGAGCTGGGCACGGTCGACCTCCCCGAAGTCGAACCGGAGCACCACCGCAGCCGCGTGTCATCGCGGGATCACCGTGGACGGCAGAGAGTAGGTCGTGAACCGCCCGACCGCGAGAAGTAGACGCGTGGGCAACGGATCGACGGAACCGATTCGACGAGGGAAAGAATCAACAACAGTCGATATCGGCCACTGCCAGCATGCCTACAGCAATCAACGCCAACTGATGGCGGACGCGGTACTCGGCGGCAGAAGACACGGTCAGAAATCTAGCAGAGGATCCGGACCGACTCTAATCGGCTATCGAGTGAGCAACCAGGCGATGACAACCAGCACCAAGAGCGCGATGAGCGCCAACGTGACCCGAGACCGTGGCATTACTGTCCATCCTTCGTCGTAGTGGTGGCCGCACCCGTCAGCTCCGCGTCACGAGCGGCCCGTGCATCACGCCCGAGCAGGTGCAGAACCACCGCGAGCACGCGATCGAACACACGCGCCAGCAGGAACGCTGCAGGCACGATGACCAGCAGCACGACTACCGACTGTGGCACGAACGGCAAACCCGTCACCCACAGTTCGACGCCGTCCCACCAGCGTGCGATCGATTCCACCCTCGCAGCTTAAACCAGCTCGTTCCGCTCTCACGCCACGCCGACCGACGACCAGCAGTGGACGCATGCCATGTATCGGTCGATGATTACGCCATGACGGCATACGAAGATGTTTCGCCAGTGCCCCCTGTGGCCGACGAGCCCCCCATGGGGTCGGGGCACCCAGGTTTGGGTGGGATCGAGGTTCAGGGAGCGTTGGGCAGCACCGACTCACCGGTGTCCACTCTGACGTCCTATCGAAGTGCCTTTCCGCCGATCGACGACTACGCATTCCTCTCGGACTGCGAGACGACCTGCCTGATCGCTCGCAACGGATCGGTCGAATGGATGTGCGTGCCTCGTCCTGACTCCCCCAGCATCTTCGGAGCGGTTCTCGATCGCAGCGCAGGCCATTTCCGGGTCGGGCCGTACGGTCAATCGGTGCCCGCGGCGCGTCGGTATCTCCCCGGTGGCCTGATCGTCGAGACGACGTGGCAGACCGAAACCGGTTGGCTCGTGGTCCGCGATGCACTCGTCATGGGACCGTGGCACAACACCGATCAACGCTCTCGTACTCACAAGCGCGCACCGAGCGACTGGGACGCCGAACACATCCTGCTGCGCACCATCAAGTGCGTCAGCGGCACTGTCGAACTCGAGATGAGCTGCGAGCCGGCCTTCGACTACCACCGCGCGCCTGCGAAGTGGGAGTATACCGGCAAGGTGTACGAGGAAACCACCGCCACCTGCGAGGCCAGCGCGGGTGGTGATCAGCCCACGTTGAAGCTGACCACCAACCTCCGCATCGGCATCGAAGGACGCGAAGCCCGCGCCCGCACCCGAATGACGGAGGGCGACAACGTGTTCGTCGCTCTGTCGTGGTCGGATCTGCCTGCGCCGCAGACGTTCGAGGAGGCCGCGGACAAGATGTGGCGCACGTCCGAATGCTGGCGCCAGTGGATCACGATCGGCCGGTTCCCCGATCACCCGTGGCGGGGCTACCTGCAGCGCAGCGCCCTGACCCTCAAGGGTCTGACCTACGCCCCCACCGGTGCACTGCTGGCTGCGTCGACCACATCACTTCCGGAAACGCCCGGTGGAGAACGTAACTGGGACTACCGCTACACGTGGGTACGTGATTCGACGTTCGCACTGTGGGGCCTCTACACACTCGGACTCGACCGCGAGGCCAACGACTTCTTCGCCTTCATGTCCGATGTGGCGACAACGGCGAACGGCGAGGTCAATCCACTCCAGGTCATGTACGGCATCGGCGGCGAAAAAACGCTTGACGAGAGCGAGCTGCCACACCTGTCCGGATACGACGGCGCACGTCCGGTACGTATCGGCAACGGAGCCTACGACCAAGAACAGCACGACATCTGGGGCACGATGCTCGACTCGGTGTACCTGCACGTCAAGTCGCGCGAGCACGTCCCCGAATTCCTGTGGCCCCTGCTCAAGCGCCAGGTGGAGGAGGCGATTGCCAACTGGCGCAAGCCCGATCGCGGCATCTGGGAGGTGCGCGGTGAACCGCAGCACTTCACGTCCTCGAAGCTCATGTGCTGGGTTGCGCTCGACCGCGGAGCCAAGCTCGCCGACATCCACGGCGAGACGGAGTATTCGGCCAAATGGAACGAGATCGCCGACGAGATCAAGGCGGACATTCTCGAGAACGGCACCGATTCTCGGGGTGTCCTCACTCAGCGCTACGGTGACCCGTCGCTGGATGCGTCACTGCTGCTGGCACCGCTGCTTCGATTCCTGCCTGCCGAGGACGAACGTATCCGCGCGACGGTGCTCGCCATCGCCGACGAGTTGACCGAGGACGGCCTGGTCCTGCGCTACCGAACCGACACCACCGACGACGGTCTGGCGGGTGAGGAAGGGACGTTCACGATCTGCTCCTTCTGGCTCGTATCCGCGCTGGTAGAGATCGGCGAGCTCCCTCGCGCCAAACACCTCTGCGAGCGTCTGCTGGGGTACGCGAGCCCACTCAAGCTCTACGCCGAGGAAATCGACCACCGCACCGGCCGTCATCTCGGCAACTTCCCGCAGGCGTTCACTCACCTCGCACTCATCAACGCGGTGGTGCACGTCATCCGCGCCGAGGAAGCTCAGGTGGCAGGGCACTTCCAGCCTGCCCACTCCAACCCCTGAGCGCGAGGGCTCAGCGGCCGAGTTGCCTCGCCCATTCGGCGACCAGCTCGGCCGCGGGCTTCGCCTGCACACGGCGAAAACCGGTGCCGGCCCACATCGACAGTCCCGACGGATCGCCCGCCGCCGCGGCCTTCGCCCGCATCGGCGCGGTCAGGTAGTGCAGATCGGGATACGCCAGCGGTGCCGCTTCGGAGTTCTCCCGCATGAACTCGTTCACCAGCCCCCGCGCCGGTCGTCCGGAGAACGCCTTGGTCACCGCGGTGTCGGGAGCAACCGTCAGTTGCTCCCGGTGCACCGGCTTGGTGCCGGCCTCGGGTGTGTTCAGAAGCGCGGTACCGAGCTGCGCGGCATGCGCGGCACCCGAATCCAGCAGCGGCGCAATGTCGTTGCCATCCATCAGTCCGCCCGCGGCGATTCGCGGTAGATCGGAGATCTCCCGCACTGCGGTCAGCAGTTCGGTCAGCGGCTCGTCGGGAGCCGAGCCGTCGAAGGTGCCTCGATGCCCGCCCGCTTCGGGTCCCTGCACCACGAGCGCGTCCACACCGTTGGCGGTGGCCACAGAGGCGTCCGACGCGGTGGCGACGGTAGCCCACACCTCGGTCCCAACGGCATGCAATTGAGCGACCTCGTCCGCGTCGAACGTCGCGAACGTACTCGACACCAGCGGTACCGGGTGCGCGAGCAGCCAGGCGAACTTCTCGGCGTAGAAGTCGTCACGTCGCACCAGCTCCCCAGGCTCTGCGTCGAAACGCTCGAACCAGGACGCAAGGTGCTCGGCATAGGACTCCACATCCGCACCCGATGGCTCCTCGGGCAGGAACAGATTGACGCCGAACAGCAGACCGCGCACCGAATCGATCTGCGTCGCAAAGGCTTCGGGTGTCAACAGTGCACCGGCGATCATGCCGAGCCCACCCGCCTCCGATACGGCGCGCGCGAGTTCGGGAGTACTCGGGCCGCCTGCCATCGGCGCACCGACAACGGGAACACGCAACTGCTTCAGAATCGGCGTCGTCACAGCTTCGAAATGTACTCGCCCGCAATTCGCGACCGAGTTCGGTGGGGACCGCGCGCCCCTACTGCCGACTGCGCACCCCTGCTCCGATGCGAGCGGGGGCGCGCGGTCGACAGAAAAGGTGTGAGGTTGCTGTCGGCAACCAGGAGCTGCCCTACTTCTTCGGCTTGTCCGACGAGGATTCCGAGGACAGTGCGGCGACGAAGGCTTCCTGCGGCACCTCGACGCGACCGATCGTCTTCATCCGCTTCTTGCCTTCCTTCTGCTTCTCGAGCAGCTTGCGCTTACGGCTGATGTCGCCGCCGTAGCACTTGGCCAGCACGTCCTTGCGGATCGCGCGGATGTTCTCGCGGGCGATGATGCGAGAGCCGATGGCGGCCTGGATCGGCACCTCGAACTGCTGACGCGGAATCAGTTCCTTGAGCTTGGTCGTCATCTTGTTGCCGTAGGCCGCGGCATTGTCCTTGTGCACGATCGCCGAGAACGCGTCCACGGCCTCACCTTGGAGCAAGATGTCGACCTTGACCAGCGCACCGGCCTGCTCGCCGATCTCCTCGTAATCGAGGCTGGCGTATCCACGCGTTCGGGACTTCAGGATGTCGAAGAAGTCGAAGATGATCTCCGCCATCGGAATCGTGTAGCGCAGCTCGACTCGGGTCTCGGACAGGTAGTCCATGCCGCCGAGCTCTCCGCGTCGTCCCTGGCACAGTTCCATGATCGAACCGATGAACTCGCTGGGCGAGATGATGGTGCACTTGACCATCGGCTCGAACACTTCCCGTGCCTTGCCCTCGGGCCAGTACGACGGGTTGGTGACGATGTGCTCGGCACCGTCTTCCATCTCGACGCGGTAGACCACGTTCGGTGAGGTGGAGATCAGGTCCAGGTTGAACTCTCGCTCGAGCCGCTCGCGGGTGATCTCCATGTGCAGCAGACCGAGGAAGCCGCAGCGGAAGCCGAAGCCGAGCGCCACCGACGTTTCCGGCTCGTACGTCAGGGCCGCATCGTTGAGCTGCAGCTTCTCGAGAGCATCGCGCAGGTCGGGGTAGTCCGAACCGTCGAGCGGGTAGAGGCCCGAGTACACCATCGGACGGGGCTCGCGGTAGCCGGTCAGCGGCTCGGTCGCGCCCTTGCGGAAGGTGGTGACGGTATCGCCGACCTTGGACTGGCGGACGTCCTTCACGCCGGTGATGAGGTAACCCACCTCGCCGACGCCGAGGCCCTTGGTCGCTTTCGGATCGGGTGAGACGATGCCGACCTCGAGCAGCTCGTGCGTGGACCCGGTCGACATCATCGTGACCTTCTCGCGCGGATTGAGTGCACCGTCGACGACGCGGACGTAGGTGACGACGCCGCGGTAGGTGTCGTAGACCGAGTCGAAGATCATCGCGCGGGCAGGCCCGTCGGGATTGCCGACAGGTGCCGGAACCAGCTTGACGACCTCGTTGAGCAATTCCTCGACGCCCACGCCGGTCTTGCCGGACACACGCAGCACGTCGTCGGCCTCACACCCGATGATGTGGGCGATCTCGGCGGCGTAGCGGTCCGGGTCGGCGGCGGGCAGGTCGATCTTGTTGAGCACCGGGATGATGGTGAGCTCTTTGTCGAGAGCCAGGTACAGGTTCGCGAGCGTCTGCGCCTCGATGCCCTGCGCGGCGTCGACGAGCAGCACCGCTCCTTCACAGGCCTCGAGTGCACGCGATACCTCGTAGGTGAAGTCGACGTGGCCGGGTGTGTCGATGAGGTGCAGGACGAATTCGTCGCCGTCGACGACCCACGGGAGCCGGACGTTCTGTGCCTTGATGGTGATGCCGCGCTCGCGCTCGATATCCATCCGGTCCAAATACTGAGCACGCATCGACCGGTCGTCAACGACGCCCGTGAGCTGCAACATCCGGTCGGCCAGCGTCGACTTGCCGTGGTCGATGTGGGCGATGATGCAGAAGTTCCTGATCCTGGACGGATCGGTGAACGTCGTGTCGGCGAAGCTGGGCACTCGTATCCTTCGGCTGGCGTGTTCGAAATGAGCGAACGGGTTTCCCTATCGTCCCACGCCGAGAACGGTGCGCCGTCCCCGGCTGTCCGACTCGGGTGTTCACGTCGCCGCGGTTCGGGCGATGAGCAGCAGGGTCTGCATCGCTACACTCGCCGCATGGCTGGCAACTGGAGCAGATTCGGCAAGGAACTGGGCAAGATCGCGATGCGCGAGGGTCCGCGGCTGCTGCGTCAATTGCAGAAGTCCGGTGCGGTGCAGAAGGGCAAGGACGCGATCAGCGGGACGGCGACGCGCACATCCGGTCCGGCACCTCGTCCGGGCCGCCCCGTGGCGTCGCAGACCAGCCTACGGCACAACGCGCCCGCACCATCGAGTACTCCCCCGACCTGGACGGCAAGGCCGACCCCGGCGAAATCGTCTGGACCTGGGTCACCTACGAAGAGGACGCCAGCCAAGGCAAGGACCGTCCCGTTCTGGTCGTCGGACGCGAGGGCAACGATCTGCTCGGCCTGATGTTGTCGAGCCAGAGCAGCCGCGACGGAGACCGTGACTGGCAGTCGATCGGGTCCGGGTCCTGGGATGCCGAAGGCCGACCGAGCTGGATTCGTCTGGACCGAGTGCTCGACGTGCCCGAGGACGGCATCCGACGCGAGGGTGCCATTCTGAGCAAGCCCCAATTCGATTCCGTCGCAAACAGATTGCGCCGAGACTTCGGCTGGAACTGACCGTCGTGCGCGTTGCGTAGCCACAGCTACGCAAAACGCGCACGGCGTCAGGCGAGGCGGGTGATTTCCACGACCACGTCGAGAGCCGTCGAACCGCCGCCGGAGAAGATGCCCTTGAGCGGTGGCACGTCGGCGTAGTCGCGGCCGAGTCCGACCGACACATGCTGCTCGTTGACGGCGATGGCGTTGGTCGGGTCGTAGCCCCACCACGCGCCGGTCCAGGCCTCGATCCACGCGTGGCTCTGGCCCTCCACCGTGGCACCGATCGCAGCCTGCTTCTTCGGGTGCAGGTAGCCCGAGACGTAACGGCTGGGGATACCGACGCTGCGCAGCATCAGCAACGTCAGGTGGGCGTAGTCCTGACAGACGCCCTTCTTCTCCGACCACGCTTCCACGGCCGAGGTGTGCACGCCGGTGGTGCCCGGCACGTAGGACATCTCCTGGTTGACCCAGTTGGAGATCTCCACCACCGATTCCTGCGGCGGTAGGCCCTTGGACAGCTTCTTCGCCACCGACGCGAGTTGCCTGTTCTTCGGCACGTACTCGGTGTTGTCGAGGACCTCGTTGAAGCGGTCGATGACCTGGTCGCCCGCGAGTTCCTCCCAGGAGGCGTTCTCGTCCGGGTAGACGAAGGGATCGGTCTCGACCACCGAAGATCCGGTGACCTCGAGCTCGGTGTGCGGTGCGTGCAGGTCGAACGCCGTCACCGCGGTGCCCCAGTAGTCGGTGTAGCGGTAGGAACGCGTCACCGGGTTGGTCTCGACTCGGTTCAGAATCACGTTCTGCCGATTGTCACTTCGCGGCGTCAACCGAGCCTCGTTGTACGACGACGTCACCGGTGCGTCGTACTGATAGCCCGTGGTGTGCACGACACGCATACGCCAGCTCACAGTTCACCTTCCAATTGATCTTCGAATGTTCCGGAGCCGGCGTCCGTCCATGCAACCCACGGAGCAGCGTGGAAATACTGCTTGGAGATCGCATCACCGAGTTCACGGCAGGTTTCCTGCAGGGAGAGCAGGCGCTCCTGCAGATCGTCGAGAATTTCACCGGGACGGAGGAATTCGAGTTCGCTACGAGCGCGGCCGAGGAGGCGCTGCGCTTCGGCGCGCGCACCGACTCGACTGTTGGGCTGATGGTCGAGCTGATCGAGCGAACGTTCCGCCTCGTTGAGTGCGTAGAACACCGATCGCGGAAAGAGCCTGTCCAGCAACATGAATTCGAGAACTCGCTGGGCATCGAGCGCGCCGCGGTAGGTGCGCAGGTAGGTGTCGTGGGCACCGGCGGAGCGAAGCACAGTGACCCAGGCCGGCGACGACGGCCGGTCACCGGCTCGCGAGAGCAACAGCCGAACGATCATGTCGATGCGCTCGACCGAGCGACCGAGCAGGAGGAAGCGATAGCCGTCGTCGTGACTGAGGGTGGAGTCCGCGAGACCGGCGAACATTGCGGCGCGCTCCTCGATGTAGCTGAAGAACTCGGCCGGGCCGGTGCGCTTGGACGCCTGATGCGCTCGTTGAGCCCGTTGTACGTGGTGTTGAGGCACTCCCACATCTCGCTGGACGTGACTTCTCGTGCACCACGGGCGTTCTCACGCGCGCTCGACAGCGAGTCCACGATCGAACCCAATCCGTCGCGGCTGAAGGCGACGACCTCGGTGAGCGACCACACGTCGAGTGAGACGTCCGGCTCGTGCTTGAACCCGAGCACTCGCAACAACACTCGCGAAGTGTGGTCGGGATCGACCGTGGCGTCCTCGAGAAGCTGGTGGACGGTGACGTCGAGAATGCGGGCCGTGTCGTCCGCTCTCTCGACGTACCGCCCGATCCAGTAGAGCGACTCTGCGTTGCGCGCGAGCATTTACTGTCCACCGCCGTTCGAGTCCGAGTTCGTTGCCTGCTGTTGTTGCTGCTGTTGCTGTTGCTGATTCATCTGCTGGTCCATCGTCAGCTCCGGGCCCTGTTCGGCCATCGGCGACTCCGGCGGAACGCTGACGATCTCCTCGCCGGCGAGTTCCTGCTCCTCCTGAGAGGTTCGGGTGGCGAGCACCCAGGTGTCCTTGCTGCCACCGCCCTGGCTCGAGTTGACCACCAGGGATCCCTCCGGCAGCGCGACCCGGGTCAGGCCGCCGGGCAGCACCCAGACGTCGTCGCCGTCGTTGACCGCGAACGGCCGTAGGTCGACGTGACGGGGTACCAGGCGATCGCCGATCTTGGTCGGCACCGTCGAGAGCTGCACGACGGGTTGGGCGATCCAGCCGCGCGGATCTGCGCGGACCTTCTTGCTGATGGTGGCGAGTTCCTTCGGCGAGGCGTCGGGTCCGAAGACGATGCCGTAGCCGCCGGAGCCTTCCACCGGCTTGATCACCAGTTCGTCGATGCGATCGAGAACTTCCTCGCACTCGTCGTCGAGCCAGCACCGGAACGTGTCGACGTTCGCCAGCAACGGCTTCTCGCCCATGTAGTAGTCGATGATCGTCGGGACGTAGGTGTAGACGAGCTTGTCGTCGCCGACGCCGTTTCCGACGGCACTCGAGATGACGACGTTGCCTGCGCGGGCGGCGTTGACCAGACCTGCCACTCCCAGGACCGAGTCGGGGCGGAACTGCATGGGGTCGAGGTAGTCGTCGTCGATACGTCGGTAGATGACGTCGACCTGACGCTCGCCCTCGGTGGTGCGCATGTAGACGATGTTGTCTCGGCAGAACAGGTCTCGTCCTTCGACGAGCTCGACGCCCATCAGCCGAGCGAGCAGCGAGTGCTCGAAGTACGCCGAGTTGGCAACGCAGGAGTGAGAACCACCACGGTCGGGTCGGCCTCGTTGAGGGCGGCCGATGCGCGCAGTGCCCGCAGCAGGTGCGAGGCGTAATCGCCGACGGCGCGGACGCGGTGGCTGGCGAACAGGTCGGGGAACACCCGGGCCATGGTGCGCCGATTCTCCATGACGTAGGACACGCCCGACGGCGACCGCAGGTTGTCCTCGAGCACTCGGAAGGTGCCCTGGGCGTCACGGACGAGGTCGATGCCGGCGACGTGGATGCGCACACCGTTGGGCGGTGTGATGCCGACCGCCTCGCGGTGGAAGTGCTCACAGGAGGTCACCAGCCGCTTGGGTACCACGCCGTCTCGCAGGATTTCCTGATCGCCGTAGATGTCGGCGAGGAACATCTCCAGGGCTTTGACACGCTGCTTGATGCCGCGCTCGAGTCGTGACCATTCACCCGCTGCGATGACGCGGGGAACCTGGTCGAGCGGGAAGGGGCGTTCCTGGCCGGACAGGGAGAACGTGATGCCCTGGTCGATGAAGGCTCGTCCCAGCGCATCGGATCTCGCGTCCAGGTCCACCGCGTTCGCCGGGGCGAGTGCGGTGTGGATGCCCTTGTACGGAGTTCGGGTGCGCCCGTCCGCGTCGAACATCTCGTCGAAGGCGAGACTGTACTTCCCGACGTCGGAGTATCCCCCGAACACCCCGTCGGCCTCGGGTTCGACGCGATCCGCTGTCTTGGTTTTGGTCGCTTTGGCCTTGGTGGCGGCATGCGTTGCCGATCGCGGACTCATTCTGGCCATGTTGCTACAGAGACAGGAGTTAGGCGCGGTAGAAGCGTTAATTTCTTGAAACGCATCGTCACCCCACTCCGGATTGGGTTCTGGCCGACCGTACTGGTATTCTCGATCTTCGGCGCAGGGCTCCAACGCTCAGCAGCAGACTTCGGGCATTCCAGCATGGATCGCCCTGACCGGAATACCGACGAAGACGACAAGGATTTTACGCGTGGCCAATATCAAGTCCCAGAAGAAGCGGATTCTCACCAACGAGCGTGCACGCCTGCGCAACCAGTCGGTGAAGTCATCCCTTCGTACCGTCATCCGCTCGTTCCGCGAGGCACAGGCTGCGGGCGACAAGGACAAGGCTTCCGAGATTCTTCTCGATGCAGGCCGCAAGCTCGACAAGGCCGCCAGCAAGGGCGTCATCCACAAGAACCAGGCCGCCAACAAGAAGTCGGCACTGGCTCTCGCAGTCAACAAGCTCTGATACATCACTGAGCTCGATCGAGCCCGCCGCATCCGACGAGGATGCGGCGGGCTTTTTCGTGCGCTGGGCTTTTCCGTGCGCAGTGCAGTTTGCCGACGCTACCTACCCAGTGATGCGACCTCCGCCACTGCTTTCTCCACTGCGTAGTCCGCGTCCGCTGCTTGGCCTTTGACGTCGGCGTTGAGCTGCGCCACCACGCGCAGCGCCTGGGCGATGGATCGGCCGTTCCACCACGCGCCTGGCCCTGCGCCTTCTTGATCTTCCACGGCGGCATACCCCAACTCCCCCTGCCATTCGGAACGGGTCGCCGCGGCCGGCCGAACCCACCAGCGCAATGGTGCGGACGGCATCTGC
>NZ_BAOX01000094.1:0-15458 GCF_000813105.1 Rhodococcus sp. BS-15
GGTACCGGCCCGCCGAGCTGGATCTGCGCCAGTACGTGGGTCGGCCCGCCGCCTTCGAGCGCGCACTGGACGGCTTCGGTGCGGTGTGGGTGCGCGGAGGCAACACCTTCGTCCTGCGCGCTCAGCTCGCCCGCTCGGGTGCAGAGGAGATTCTGGCCGAGCGTGTTCGGCGGGGATCGATCGTGTACAGCGGATACAGCGCGGGCGCGTGTGTGGCCGCACCGTCGTTGATCGGAGTCGAGGACGCGGACGACCCAGGCGAGGTTCGGCCCACCACCGGTGTCGATCCGGTATGGACCGGGCTGGGTCTGGTCGATTTCTCGATCGTCCCGCACCTGAATTCGGTTCTGGACGAGAACGATTCGGGGCATGCAACCGTGCAGCGCCTACGCAGGGACGGTATCGACTGTCGTGGGTTGACCGACGACCAGGCCATCGTCGTCGATGCGTCAGGGACGCGTGTGCTCGGTGGTTGACCTTCGTTCAACCCAGCCGGGCCAGTGGGGCGAGTCGGTCCAGCGAGGACCATGCCAGCGAGCACCGTCTGGCGGTCACTTCGTCCGCGTCGAGCACCAGCATGTCGAACAACTGCCGGGGGGCCCGATGCCACGAGTCGGCGATCTGCGCGATGGTTGCTCGATCGAACAGCCCGGATTGCGTCAACGCCTGAACCCACTCGTCGATCTCGCCTCGGTGAATGCGCTCGATGGTGTCGTATTCGATTCCGCCCCCGAGGAATTCGTACGAGAACATCGCGGCCACGTAGTTCCAGGAGTCACTTCCGGGATCGATCATGGTGCAGCCTCCTTGTCGACTCGCACCACATGGGGGTGCGAGGTTCGCTGCGCTGGACGCTAGCGTGGCGAACTACAAAATTGCGTGTCGGCGACGCATCGATCTGGTAACGCCTGAGGCTGGTGTTACTGATGTGACTCGCTTCGGTCAAACACTCACCTTCCTCCGTACAGGTGGGTAGAGTCCGCGTTCGTGCGCAGTCGAGCCGTTGCAGCGTTGATCGCAGCGATCACATGTGGGCTGGTCGGATGCTCGAACACACCGGACACCGAGGCCGATCCGGATCCGTCCGAGACGGCCGATCAGCCCGTCACCGAAGACCTCTTCGTCGGTGAATGCGGGTCGATGGACGACACGGAAGTGCAGAGACTCACGGCCGTATCCGACCTGACGGTGGTGTCCGAGAACGCTATTCGTTGCCGATGGGAATCCGCGAGCGGCGCGTACGCGATGTTCACCTGGTACCGCGGCAGCCCCATCGACCGAGAGAGTTCCGTGGCCGAAGCCGTCGGCCGTATCATCGAGCGCATCGATGTGGACGGTCACCCGGGATTCACCGCCGCGGCCTCGGGAGCGTCGTGCGAGGCCGGGGTCGAAAACGGGGACGGCTTCGTGCACTGGTCCGTCAACTACATAGTCGACGGCCCCCGCGATTCGTGCGACGTCGTCGAGGATCTGGCCAGAACCACGATCTCGAAGGCGAAGTAGCCCGATGACGACGTTCCCCTGCACCGATTCCATCCGTCGTATCCTCGCCGTTGTCCTCGTCACTGCAGCCCTCGGTACCGGATGCACCACCACCGTGACCGGTACAGCGGCACCCGCTCGATCAGGCGGTAGCGGCCAGTTCGACAAGCTGCTCGAGGAGTGCATCGCCGTCCCGGATCCCACCATCGCCGAAACAGTGGGTGCCGACCTCGTCGATCAGTACTTCTACGGTGCAGTCTGCATGTGGACCGGCGTCGGTGCCGCCGGACTCATCGACGTGACCTTCGCCTGGTTCGAGAACGATGCACTCTCGCGCGAGCGAGACCTGGCCGACCGGCTCGGCTACGCCACCGAGAACGTCGCCGTTGCCGGCACCACAGCGTTCCTGTCACGACGACCGGCCGACCCGTCGTCGTGCGGAATCAGCGCGGCGTACTCGGGCGTCATCACCTGGTGGGTGCAGTACCGAGGCGGCAGTCCGGCCGACCCGTGCGCCGCCGCCACCGAACTCGCAGAACTGACACTGCAACGCAACCAGTGACCGAGCGTCGACCCCGACCCCGACTCCGCCTCACGCGTGGCCGTGACAGACTTGAGTGTCGACGGTCACATTTTCGACGTGAGGAGACCGAGATGTCGGTGACGACCGATGCAGATGCCCGCCTCAGCGAGCTCGAATCCCTTCTTTCGCCCGGCTCGGTGGTCACCGACCCGGACATCACCGAGGGCTACCGACGCGACTGGGCCAAGGATCCCGACGCTGGTACCCCGCTTGCCGTCGTACGCGCGCAGTCCACCGAGGACGTTCGTGCCGTCATGCGGTGGGCCACCGAGCACGCCGTGGCGGTCGTCCCACGCGGCGCGGGATCGGGTCTGTCCGGTGGAGCCACCGCCGTGGACGGCGGAATCGTGCTCACCACCGAGTTGATGCGAGAGATCACCGTCGATCCGGTGACCCGCATCGCCGTCGTACAACCCGGACTGCTCAATGCCGAGGTCAAGAAGGCGGTTGCCGAACACGGCCTCTGGTATCCACCGGATCCGTCCTCGTTCGAGATGTGTTCCATCGGAGGCAATGCGGCCACCAATGCGGGCGGACTGTGCTGTGTGAAGTACGGCGTCACCACCGATTACGTTCTCGGTCTCGAGGTCGTCCTGGCCGACGGTACCGCCGTCCGACTTGGCGGGCCACGCCTGAAAGACGTTGCGGGCCTGTCCCTTGCGAAGTTGTTCGTCGGATCCGAGGGCACGCTGGGCATCATCACCGAGATCACTCTTCGATTGATTCCGGCGCAACCTCCCGCCAGTACGGTGGTTGCCTCGTTCGCGTCGGTGCACGACGCCACCGCCGCCATTCTGGCCATCACCAGGAACCTGCGGCCGTCGATGCTCGAGTTCATGGACCGCGCGTCCATCGGTGCCGTCGAAGACGCCATGAACATGGGACTCGATCGCGAGGCGGCAGCGATGCTCATTGCTCGGTCCGACTCCCCCGGTGCCGACCGAGGTCGCGAGATCGAGATCATGGCGGCCGCGTGCACCGAGGCCGGGGCCTCGGATGTCTTCACCACCGACGACCCAGATGAGGGCGAGGCCTTCGCTGCCGCACGGCGATTCGCCATTCCCGCGGTAGAGCGACTTGGCAGCCTACTGCTCGAGGACGTCGGCGTTCCACTGCCCGCACTTCCGGCCCTCGTCGACGGAATCGCCGAGCTGTCCACCAAATACGATGTGCTGGTGGCGGTCATCGCCCACGCCGGTGACGGCAACACCCACCCTCTGATCGTCTTCGACCCCGAGGACGCCGACATGACACGGCGCGCCAACATCGCGTTCGGCGCGATCATGGATCTGGCAATTTCGTTGGGCGGCACCATCACCGGTGAACACGGAGTCGGTCGCCTCAAGAAGGCGTGGCTGCCCGATCAGGTGGGTGAGGACGTCATGGAACTGACCCGCCGAATCAAGACCGCACTCGATCCGGCGGGCATCCTCAACCCGGGTGCTGTGCTGTGATCACCCGTCGACGGTGAACCCGTCCGCCACCGTCAATGCCTCGTCGAGGATTTCCAGTCCCTGACGAATCTCGTCTTCGGACGTCGTGAGCGGTGGCGCGATCTGCAGGCGATTGCCGGCGACGAAAGGCCACAGCCCACGTGATTTCGCCGCTGCGGTCACCGTACCCATCGCCGCCGCGTCCTTGCCCGACGCGGCGAACGGCACCAGCGGTTCCCTCGTCGTGCCGTCCTTGACCAGTTCGACGGCCCAGAAGAATCCCTTGCCGCGCACCTCGCCCACGCTCGGATGTGATTCGGCCAGCTTCGCCAGGCCCGCACCCAGTACGTCCTCACCGACGTGACGCACGTGCGGAAGGATCTTGTCGCGCTCGAACACTCCGATGGATGCCACGCCCGCGGCGCACCCGAGCACGTGACCGGAGTAGGTCAACCCGCCGGGATAGGGCTTGTGGTCGAATTGCGAGGCGATCCTTTCCGAAATCACGACCCCGCCGAGGGGCACGTACCGGAGTTGACGCCCTTGGCGAACGTGATCAGATCCGGTGTCACATCCCAGGCCTGGCATGCGAACCATTCGCCGATTCGCCCGAACCCGACCATCACTTCGTCGGCAATGTAGACGATTCCGTACTTGTCGCACAGCGCCCGGACCCCGGCCAGATAGCCGGGCGGAGGGATCAGCACACCGTTGGTGCCGATGACCGATTCGAGGATCAGTCCGGCGATGTTCTGCGCGCCTTCGAGCACGATAACCTGTTCGAGGTGTGCCAGTGCTGCAGCCGCCTCGTCCTCCGGAGTCGTTGTGCCCCAGGGCGACCGGTACGGATACGGCCCGAAGAAGCGTACGACGTCGACGTTGGTCGGTTCGGTGCCCCACCGCCGAGGCTCGCCGGTGAGACCGATCGCAACTCCGGTCCCGCCGTGGTACGAGCGATACGCGGCAAGCATCTTCGTACGCCCGGTGTGCTGTCGCGCCAGCCGCACCGCATGCTCGACGGCTTCCGCTCCACCGGTCGTGAAGAACACTCGGTTCAGATCACCCGGCGCACGTTCGGCGATCAACGCGGCGAGTTCACTGCGCTTGTTGTTGGCCACGGTCGGGAGATGGTCGTCAGAACCTGAGCCTGTTCGACGATGGCGGCGACCACGTCGGGGTGTTGATGGCCGAGATTGACGTTGACCAACTGCGACGAGAAGTCCAGGTATCGGTTGCCCTTGTCGTCCCAGAACCACGATCCCTCCGCCCCCTCGACGGTGATCGGGTTCAGTTCGGCCTGCGCCGCCCAGGAGTAGAACACGTGATCCATCTACTTGCCGCCTTCCTCCAGTGTGACCTCTATCGGAGCGTACGACTCCCCGGTGACGTCCACACCGTCGGCCTTCAACAAATCGAGCGCCTGCGTGACGTACTCGTTGGTGTAGGCCTCGGCATCGGGGTCGGCCGTCAGCACGGTCGATCCCTCGGCGTTCTGGGTGGACCTCGCGATGTCGACAGTCTGCTGCCAGGCCTCCTCGTCGATCATGCCGATGCCCTCCGCGGACGGCCAGATCAGTTTGTTGACCTCGTTGACCTGCCAGAGCTGGTGACTCGCGCCGAGTGTCGAGCCCGCAGCGACGGTGATGTCGCGGCACGTTTCGACGTTGTCGCGGCAGAAGATCCAGCCCTTCAACGATGCCGCCAGGAATTTGACGGTCTGATCCTGGTAGGCCTCGTCGGAGAGCCTGTCGGTATTGGCCCAGATCGCGTCCTGCAGCATCGCGACTCCGTCGTCGTTCCAGTTCAGCGACGTGAAATCGTCTGCGGTGTACAGCGCACCGGTTGCGGGGTTCACGGTCTCGAGCAACTGCGCGTACTCGTTGTACGACATTGCCTGGGCTGCAGCGATATCACCGGACAACAGGCCGTTCATGTCGAACTGCTGCTGCACCAACGTCACGTCGGAGGGACTGACACCGGCCTTGGTCATACCGGCGAACAACTCGAATTCGTTTCCGTAGCCCCAGTTTCCGACGGTCTTGCCCTGGAGGTCGGCGGGTGACGCGATGTTCTGATCCTCGAACGAGACCTGCAAGGTGCCCGACTTCTGATAGATCTGGCCACGTCGGTGATGCCGGCTCCGGCCTCACGGGATGCGAGCGCCTTCGGTACCCACGCGACGGCATAATCGGCCTGCCCCTGTGCGAGCACGGTTTGCGGGACGATATCGGTTCCACCGTCGAGGATTTCGACGTTCAGTCCTTGTTCCGCATAGAAGCCTTGATCGACGGCGGCGAGGTAGCCCGCGAACTGGCCCTGCTTGAACCACTGCAGTTGCAACTTGATGGTGGTGTCCCCGTCGGCACCGGTGTCGGTGTCCGTCGTGGTGGTACTGCACGCCGAGGCGACCACTGCCAGCGCCATCACGGCCGCGAGAAGAGATCGGGGGGTTCGGGTGATCTTCACGTTCATCTCCTAGGTACGACGCCGGGACACGAGCTTCTCGAGCAGCAGAACAACCAGAAAGAAGAGCAAACCGACTGCGATGGCACCCATCACGTAGGCCCATGCCCGGGGATAGGCCGTGTTCGCCGCGGCGGAGGTGATCCGCGACCCCAAACCGTTCTGCAATCCACCGAAGTACTCGCAGATGATGGCAGCAATGACAGCATTGGGAGCGGCAACCCGCAACCCGGTGAAGATGTGCGGAACGGCGGACGGGAGGCGGACGATTCGCGTGAACTGCCAACCACCCACGGCATACGACGTCATGAGATCGTGGTGCACGGCCGAGACCTGACGCAGTCCTTTTGCCGCACTGACGAATACCGGGAAGAACACGACGATGGTCACCACGAGGCGGCGCGGTAGATCGGTGGTCGAGGAGAACATCGAATTGAACACCGGCGCAAGAGCGACGATGGGAACGGCTGCAGCACCCGCTGCCAACGGGGTGAGCAATTCGTCGACGATCCGCAGGCGAACCGCTGCCATTGCCGCGAGGAGACCGAGGACCGAGCCTGCGATCAACCCCATGAGAGCATTGGTTCCCGTTGCCAGACTTGCCGATCCGATGTTGCCGAGATTTCGCACGAATTGCTCGGCGATGGCGCTCGGCGACGGCAGCAGGAACGACGGAACCCCCGCGACGACCGTGAGCATTTGCCACAGTGCGAGCGCCGCTGCACCGAACACCACCGGTGGCAGCCAGAGCTTCATCGCAGATCCGCACTGCGAACCGTGCGGCCGTGCAACGCGTCCCGAACCGCGGTGATGGACGAGAAGAACTCCGCCGATTCGCGAGGATCCCCGTTCGCGCCGAATCTGTCGATCGTGAGTGTGTCGACGATCCGCCCCGGCCGAGGGGACATCACAACCACCCGATTGGACAGGTACACCGCTTCGGGAATCGAGTGGGTCACGAACACCACTGCCGCGCTCGACTCCTCGGCGATGCGCAGTAGGTCGTTCTGCATCTTCTCGCGGGTCATCTCGTCCAGGGCACCGAACGGTTCGTCCATCAGCAGCAGTCCCGGCGTTCGGGCCAGCGCCCGCGCGATCGCCACTCGTTGCTGCATCCCACCGGATAGCTGGCTGGGAAACTTCTCTGCGAAATCGGTGAGTCCGACGAGGTCCAGGAGTTCGCGCACCCGTTCCGCGCGTACGCGTTTGGCCACCTTGTGCAGTTCGAGCGGCAACGCGACGTTCGATTGCACTGTGCGCCAATCGAGCAGCCCGGCCTGCTGGAAGGCGATGCCGTATCTCTGTTCGATGCGGGATCGGCGAGCAGTCAGACCGAATACCGACACAGCACCGGACGTGGGTTGCTCGAGATCGGCAACGATGCGGAGCAACGTCGATTTTCCGCACCCCGAAGGCCCGATCAGCGAGACGAATTCACCGGGCGCGATCGCGAGCGAAACATCCTCCAGCGCAGTCACTCCCCCGTCGAACGTCTTCCCGACGCCCTCGACGAGTACCGCATGCTCGGTCATGACCGATCCTTTCGACCAGGTGAGCGGCCCGCGTACCGACCCAGTGCGATGTCGAGCAGCGACACCAACCCGGTCACCACCAGCCCGAGCACCGCTGCACCGAGAACAGCGGCGTACAGGCGGGATGCGTCTCCTGTTGCCTGCTGCGAGAACACGATGATCTGCCTGCCGATACCGCCGGTCGTTCCGGTGGAGATTTCGGCGACCACGGCACCGATCACGGCGGCGGCCGCGGCCAGACGCAGCGCCGGAATCAGATGCGGCACAGAGGCGGGTAGGCGTAGTCGAACGAGGGTGGTCCACCATCCGGACGCATAGCTGTGCATCAGATCGAGTGCTGCGCGATCGGGTGCACGCAGGCCTCGCAGCATCCCCACCGCCACCGGGAAGAACGCGAGATACGACGCGATGACGGTGATACTCATCCACGGTTGCCATGCGTAGCCGCCGATGGCGATCTTCCCGCCCCACCCCGCGACGAGTGGTGCCAACGCGATCAGCGGAACCGTCTGCGAGACGATCACATACGGCAACACGGACCGCTCGACCCACACGAATCGTTGCATCACCACGGCCAGCACCAGCCCGACCACCGTCCCCAAGGCGAACCCCAGTACCGCGAGCCCGAACGTGAACAGGCCACTGGATACGATCGCGGCACCGACGCTGCGAGCCCCGGCGACGTTCACCTCGGGCTCGGTGAGCGCCGCCAACACAGACCACACGTGCGGTAGCGCGCCGTCGTCGGTGCGCGGCAGTACCCGCACTCCGGCGATACTCACCCCGTTCTCGGGGACGAGCACTTTCACCAGCTCCCAGAACACAAGCAACAAGCCGACTGCCACCACTGCCATCAACGGACGCCGCACTCCTCGATTCGCACCGGCGGAAGTTGGTGCCACCACCGAAGCCTGATCGAGAACACTCGTCACGACGTTGCCGTCACGCTCGGGCGAATCTGCGGAATGATGCTCTCTCCGTATGCTTCCAGGGTCGCTGCCTTGGCGTCGTGCTGCAGGTACACCGAGAACTGATCGACACCGAGGGCCTCGAGCTCTTTCAGTTTGGCGATGTGATCGGCCGGAGAGCCCAGCAGACAGAACCTGTCGATCACCTCGTTCGGAACGAATTCTGCGTGCGAATTGCCTGCTCGGCCGTGCTCGTTGTAGTCGTATCCTTTGCGCGCCGCGATGTAGTCGGTGAGTGCCTGTGGAACACCGCCGCCATCGCCGCCGTAACGCGAGACGATATCGGCGACGTGATTGCCGACCATTCCGCCGAACCAACGACACTGATCTCGGGCGTGTTCGAGCCCTGCATCGGTACCGTCGGTGACGTACGCGGGAGCTGCGACGCAGATCGAGATCGAATCCGGGTCGCGACCCGCCTGCTCGGCCGTAGCGCGGACCCGGCCGATCGTCCACGCCGCGATGTCGGGATCGGCCAGCTGCAGAATGAAGCCGTCCGCGACCTGTCCGGTGAGCTCGAGGGCTTTGGGTCCGTACGCCGCGACCCATACCTCGAGTCGGGACCGCTCCGCCCACGGGAACTGCACCGTCGTCTCACCGACCCGGGCACTCCGCCCGTTGGCCAGGCTGCGGATCACATCGATCGATTCCCGCAGCGTGGCAAGGGTTGTCGCTTGCCGCCGAGGGCACGGACGGCCGAATCACCGCGGCCGATGCCGCAGACGGTCCGATTGCCGAACATGTCGTTGAGCGTCGCGAACGTCGATGCCGTCACCGTCCAGTCGCGGGTGGCGGGATTGGTGACCATCGGACCGACGGTCACCCGCCGCGTCGCGGCCAGAATCTGACTGTAGATGACGTACGGTTCCTGCCACAGCAGGTGCGAATCGAACGTCCACACGTGCGAGAAGCCATGTGTCTCTGCCTGTCTGGCCAGGTCGACCACACGGGACGCCGGCGGATTGCACTGGAGCACTACCCCGATGTCCATGGCTCAGATCAGATTCTGTGACAGGTCGCGTCGGACGAATCGGCCGTGTCCTGCAGTGCCGGAATAGGATCCACCGTCGACGATGATCCGGCCACGCGAGATCACGGTGTCGACGTGCCCGTCGATCTCGAAACCCTCGTACGCCGAATAGTCCATGTTCATGTGGTGGGTCTTGTCGACGCCGATGCTGGTGTGTCCGTTCGGGTCGTAGATCACGATGTCCGCGTCGGCACCGGGGGTGATGACGCCTTTCCTCGGATACATGCCGAACATCCTGGCCGGGGTTGTGCAGCAGACGTCGACCCACTTCTCGAGCGTGATCCTGCCGCTCTTGACGCCCTGGAACATCAGATCGATGCGGTGTTCCACAGAGCCGATCCCGTTGGGAATCCTGGAGAAATCGCCGATACCCATCTCCTTCTGGTCCTTCATGCAGAACGGGCAGTGATCGGTACTGACGGTCGCCACGTCACCGGTGCGTAGATAGCGCCACAACTCGTCCTGATGCCCCTCCGCTCGCGACCGCAACGGCGTCGAGCAGACCCACTTGGCACCCTCGAAGCCCGGTGCACCGAGTTGTTCCTCGAGCGACAGATACAGGTACTGCGGACAGGTCTCGGCAAATACGTTCTGCCCGTTGCCCCGGGCCTGCGCGATCTGTTCCAAAGCCTGCTTGGCAGAGACGTGTACGACGTAGAGCGGTGCACCGGTGACGTTGGCCAGCATGATGGCTCGGTGCGTCGCCTCCTCCTCGAGTTGCCACGGCCGCGACGTGCCGTGGAAGTACGGGGCCGTGTCTCCACGCGCGATCGACTGAGCGACCAGTACATCGATCGCGATGCCGTTCTCCGCGTGCATCATCAGCAGTGCACCGGTTTCGGCGGCGGACTGCATGGCGCGCAGGATCTTGCCGTCGTCGGAGTAGAACACGCCCGGGTAGGCCATGAAGAGTTTGAAACTGGTGACGCCCTCGGATACCAACTCGCTCATGGCTTTCAGAGAATCGTCGGTGACGTCGCCGATGATCTGATGGAAGCCGTAGTCGACGGCGCACTGCCCCGCGGCCTTGTCGTGCCATTGCGCCAGAGTGTCCTGGACACGCTGACCGGGGGTCTGAATCGCGAAGTCCACGATCGTCGTCGTGCCACCCCACGCCGCTGCGCGCGTTCCGGTTTCGAAGGTGTCGGAGGCGAACGTACCGCCGAACGGCATCTCCATGTGTGTATGTCCGTCGACCCCACCCGGAATGACGTATTTGCCGGTCGCGTCGACGACCACGTCCGCCGAGGTCTTCAGGTCCGCGGCCAGGGAGACCGATCCGGGTGCCAGCACTGCGACGATGCTTTCACCGTCGATGAGAACATCCAATTCCTGTGCGCCGGTGGTCGATACCACGGTCCCACCGTGCACGAAGGTGGTGGACATCAGGGTTGCACCAGTGGGCCGTATGCGTCGGGTCTACGGTCACGATAGAAGGCCCACCGGTCGCGGACCACCTTGATCAAATCCATGTCGAGGTCGCGCACGATTATTTCGGATTCCGAATCCGACGCCACCTCGCCGACGAATTTGCCCTCGGGGTCCACGAAATAGCTGGTCCCGTAGAAGTCGTCGTCACCGTATTCGGATTCGATTCCGACTCGATTGATCGCGCCCACGTAGTACTCGTTGGCGACGGCCGAGGCGGGTTGTTCGAGCTTCCACAGGTAGTTCGACAAGCCCCGCGAGGTGGCCGACGGATTGAAGACGATTTCGGCACCGGCAAGACCGAGTGCGCGCCACCCTTCCGGGAAATGTCTGTCGTAGCAGATGTAGACACCGATACGCCCGACCGCGGTGTCGAACACCGGCCACCCCAGATTGCCGGGGCGAAAGTAGAACTTCTCCCAGAATCCGTTCACGTGGGGGATGTGGTGTTTTCGATACTTGCCGAGATACGTACCGTCTGCATCGACGACGGCAGCGGTGTTGTACAGAAGTCCGGGCTGTTCCTGCTCGTAGACGGGCAGAATCATCACGATGCCGAGTTCCTTCGCCAATGCGGCGAAACGGTCGACGGTGGGCCCGGGTACCGATTCTGCGTATTCGTAGAACTTCACGTCCTGTAGCTGACAGAAGTACGGACCGTAGAAAAGTTCTTGGAAACAGACGACTTTCGCGCCCTGCTCGGCGGCGGACCGAGCAAACCCCTCGTGTGCTGCGATCATCGATTCTTTGTCACCGGTCCACTTGCTTTGGACCAGAGCAGCTCGAACTGTGGACATCATTGGCACCCAATCTCTCGCTGGCTTGCACCCTCAAGATATTTTGCGCCGTGTTACGGGATCGTTCGGCCGGTTTCGTATGTATTAATCGTCGGAACTGTTCACGAATGTGGAAGGAGTGCGCGCACGGCGTCGATGGAGTCCGCGGTGGCGAGGTTCTTGTCGGGGCGGTACCGCAGTACTCGCGCGAATCTCAGGGCCACACCGCCCGGGTAGCGTGGGCTGACCTGCACGCCGTCGAGTTCGATTTCGACGATCAGTTCGGGGCGCAGATACACGGTGTGCTCGTCCCGCTCTCGCTCGTGTTTCGGGAATTCGTCGGTCTGCCATTGCAACAGAACGTCGGTCAGGCCTTTGAAGGTCTTACCGACCATGATCGGGTCACCACCGTCGGGATCGCGAGCTCCGAGGTGCAGGTTGGACAGGTAGCCGGTGCGGCGCCCGTATCCCCACTCGGCTCCGAGGACGACGAGGTCGAGGGTGTGCTCGGGTTTGATCTTCTGCCAGCTCTTTCCGCGGCGGCCTGCGGCGTACGGCGCTCCGAGAGCTTTGAGCATGACCCTTCGTGCCCGGCGTCGAGTGCTGCGTCGAAGTGGGCCTCTGCCGCGTCCGCATCGGGTCTGACGGCACTGGGAATTCGGTGCTCCGGTGCCACTCGGTCCAATGCGGCCAGGCGCTGCTCCAGCGGGGCATCGAGCAGGTCGACACCGTCGAGGTGCAGGCAGTCGAAGAAGTAGGGCTGCAGCAGCAGCTCGTGCGCGCTCTCGGCACCGAATCGGCTCATCGTTTCCTGGAACGGTCGCGGGCGGCCACTGTCTTCGAGCGCGAGGGTCTCCCCGTCCAGGACCACCGAATCGCACGGCAGCGCGAGAACCAGGTCCACCAACTCGGGCACACTCGCAGTGATGTCGCGCAGAGTTCGCGTGTAGATGCTCACGTCGGTTCCGGAGCGGTGCACCTGAATTCGTGCACCGTCGAGCTTGTACTCCACGGTGACATCGCCGGACAGTTGTTCCCAGGCACCGCGCAGAGATTCCGCGGGCGACGCCAGCATCGGCCGGACCGGTCGACCGACCTCGAGCCGGAATGCATCCAGCGCGTCGACGCCACCGGTGATGGCGGCAACGGCCGTCGCGGGCAAACGACCCGACAGCATGAATGCGCGACGCACTGGCGCTTGCGGCAGGTTCGTGGCCGCGGCAACTGCGTCGACCATGATCCCTTCGAGCGCGCCCTGACGCAGCTCGCCGGTGACGAGCCGGATCAGAAACTGACGCTCCTCGGGTGTACTCCGGGAGAACAGGTCGGTCAGTAGCGCCACCCGACGCGCAGCAGAACCGGCCCCCGAGGTCGCCGCGACCGAAGTAATCGCCTCGTCCACCTCGGCAACCGTCAGCGTCGAGTCCGCAGCAGCCGCAACGTCGAGATCGGCCAGCGTGCGCCAGCCGACCCCTATTCGCCCCTGCGGTAACTCCCCCGACAGCCAGGACACGGCGGGCTCGATATCACCGACATCGGCCTCGGCGAGCAGGGCACCGATCTGCTCGATCTTGGCCTTTCGCGAACGCGTCGCTGAAACAGCACGGGACGTTTCGACGATCCTCGACATCAACACAACATCGAACCTAACCGCCCCCACCGACAGCGTGCTGACATCCAATTGTTACCGGTGTGGCTCGAGCGACTGGTGTTCTTGCTGTTACGTTCGATTCATGTCAGCCACGTCCGTGCGACAACTCGCGCAGGAGTGGAGCCTGCGGAACGACTCCGACGCGCAGGAGTGGAGCCTGCGGAACGACTCAGACGCGCAGGAGTGGAGCCTGCGGAACGACTCAGACGCGCAGGAGTGGAGCCTGCGGAACGACTCAGACGCGCAGGAGTGGAGCCTGCGGAACGACTCCGTTGGATGGACGACGTGTCAGCTGAATCCGAGAACGCGGTCGCCCCACGCAGCGCGCATGTCGCCGTCGGGGTCGTCGACGAGAGTGTCGGATGCATCGATCACCAGCGTCCAGCGCGTCTTCTCGGTGTACGGAGCCCAATGCTTGGACGCATCCAGTGCCGCGGGGACGCCGTACCGCGCAAAAGCGAGCCAGCGTCTCTGCATCCGCGCCGACACCGCCATTGCCGGCTTTCGGCCACCGAGCCAGAAGGTGGGGTCTCGGTTGAGCGTTCCGAAATTGCCGAAGACATACGGCAGTTCGGTCGCGTGTCCAGCTCCCACCCGTGCGGCCTTGAGCATCGGCGTCGCATGATCGAATCGGTACATCCACGTCGGCGAATGCCTGCTGTGCCCGTCGGCGATCCACACGCTCGGCATGAGGAATCCAGCGTCGCGCGACATAGCCTGTGCCCCAGCCGGTTTGTCGCGGTCCGGGTATGCAGCCATGATCTCGGCGACTCGATAGGCGGGCAGATCCGCGTGGTCGTGAGCGATGGCGCGGAACATCTCGGAGACGGTGTCGGAGGTGATCGGCATCAACGGAGACTTCATGAATCGGAAGATCGAGGGCTCGTCGTGGTTGGTGCCGATGATCAACGGGATCTTGTGCGAGAGGCCCTTCTGAAAGGCTGCCACGGGATAGCGCGGAACGATATCTCCATCGACGACCGGCGAAAGGCCAAGTGTCCCAGGAACTGTCGTCGGGATCTCGTAGCAGAGCGTGTCGCCGGCGGTGACCAGCCTCGTGAAATGCATGTCGAACAGTTCCCCGATGTCTTCCGGGTCGACCCCCACCAACTCCAGGAATCTCGATGCCACCGCTGCTCCGCGTTCGGGGCCGTACACCGAGGTCGCAGGCGCGCTCTGCACGATTGCTCGCTGGAACAGGCCCTCGGCTTTCGGAGAGGTCATCAACGTGGTGACCGACGCTCCCCCGGAGGATTCGCCGAACACCGTCACCTGATCGGGATCGCCGCCGAACGCGGAGATGCACTCGCGGACCCACTGCAACGCGGCAATCTGATCTCGCAGTCCCAGATTGGTCTCGAAGGTGTGCTCGTCGGTCGAGAACGACGAGAGGTCGAGGAACCCGAACGCGCCGAGACGAAAGTTGATGGTCACCACCACCACGTCGCCGTTCTCGCTGAGGTTCCTCCCGTCGTAGACCCGCTGCGCGGACGATCCGAGCGAGTACGCACCGCCGTGGATCCACACCAGCACCGGCCGCAGTTCTGCGTCGGGACGGGGAGCCCAGACGTTGAGCGTGAGACAGTCCTCGGAAATCGACAGCGACGGATCGATCGGCACCGGGCTGTCGCGTCCCTGCGGAGCCATCGCACCGAATTCGAGGCCGTCGATCACTCCCGACCAGGGCTGCAACGGACGCGGCGCACGGAACCGGAGCTTCCCCACCGGAGGCGTCGCGTAGGGAATACCCCGCCAGGCCACGATCGGCGACGCATCGCCAGCGACCGGATAGCCCAGAACGTCACCGTAGGGCGTGCTCACGAGCACGGTGGAATCGGAACCAGCGGAATCGGACGCAGCGGAGTCGGACTCGGTGACCATGGCACCTCCCGTTCGGTCGTTGCCCAACGTACCAACATCTACCACCCCCTCGGCGACGATACGCACGGCGTCGACGCCCGCGAGCGAAGGAACCGGCGATGAAGAGAATCGGATGTGCCGCAGTGGCAGTCGTCGGGGCGTGCCTGCTCGGGGCCTGCGGCGCGAGCGGCGATGGCGACGGTCCGATGGCCACCGTGATCACCGACCGCCCCCACCCCCGATCACCACGGC
>NZ_BAOX01000093.1:0-15728 GCF_000813105.1 Rhodococcus sp. BS-15
GTCGCGCTGATCGTCGCCACCGCACTGGCCGCACCGTCGCTGTCACGGCCGGTGGTCGGCGCGCTGGGTGCAGTCATCACCCGCCCGTTCGGAGCGATCGGACGCTTGGCCAGGACCAACTCGGTTCGCAACCCGCGACGCACCGCGGCCACCGCCTTCGCCCTGATGCTCGGCCTCATGCTCGTCACCGTCATCGGCGTGCTCGGATCCACTGCCAAGGCCAGCGTCGACTCACTCGTCGACACCGGCGTCGAGGCGGACTACATCCTCTCCGGTCCGCAGTCGATCGGCGTCCCGACCGGTGCCACGACGGCTGCACAGCAGGTGGCCGGCGTGGACCGCACAGCGGTACTGCACCCGGTGTTCGTCACCATCGCCGGGCAAGAGGAGTACGGCGCCGCCATCGACGGGTCACCCGAGGGACTGCTCGAGCTGTCGATGGTCCAGGGCACTGCAGACCTGGACAGCGACGGATTCTCGGTATCGGAAACCGAAGCGGCCGCGCGCGGATGGACGGTCGGAACCGAGGTCACCTTCGACACCGTGGACGGGGCGTCGGTCCCCGTGACCGTCACCGGCGTGTTCACCGACAATCCGCTCATCGGGAATTGGATCGTCTCGGGCGACATCTACCAGGAGGTGACGCCGTCCATCACCCGGTCCGACATCCTGGTTCTGGTCAAGGCCACGCCCGGTACCGACCTGGACACGCTGCGAACCGACCTCGAAGCCGCGACCAAGCCCTTCGTCGTCGTCCAGGTTCAGGACGTGGAGGAGTTCAAGGGTAGCCAGGGTCAACAGATCGACACCCTGCTCGCCGTGCTGTACGGATTGCTGGCATTGGCCGTCGTCATCGCCGTGCTCGGCATCGTCAACACGCTGGCCCTGTCGGTCGTGGAGAGGCGTCGGGAGATCGGCATGCTGCGCGCGATAGGCATGCAGCGGCCGCAGGTCCGTCGCATCATCTATCTCGAGTCGCTGCTCATCGCCCTGTTCGGCGCGATCGTGGGCGTCGTCCTCGGCATCGCGTTCGGGTGGGGCTTCGTGCAGACTCTGCGCGACGAGGGCCTGGGCACCATGACCGTGCCGTGGGGCCAGGTGGTGTCGATGCTGCTCGGATCGGCCGTCGTCGGTGTGTTGGCGGCGCTGTGGCCCGCGGTGCGAGCCGCGCGCACGAAGCCGCTGGAGGCCATCGCGGACCTGTAAGGACAAGCCCGAAAACCGACCGGACATTCCGCAACGTCACCCGATTGTTGCGGAATGTCCGGTTTTCCGCTTGCGTAAAAAGGTCATGCACGTCTACCTTTGAGTCGGTAAAACAGTCTTCGAGCCGGTTTGTGGGTTGCAAACCGACTCCGTCATCACGGGTCGGGCTCGTGCAAGGAGAATCATGTCGATTCAGGACATCGATGCGCCGACCCGTCTTCCACTGGCCCCGCTGTGCCGGCCCGAACGTCGCGACACCCTGATGGCCCGCTACCGCGAGGTGGCTCACGCCCTGCCCAACGCCGTCGCGCTCGACGTCGACGGCACCTCGCTGACCTTCGACGAACTCCTCCACCGCGCCTATTCACTGGCCCGCAAGATCGCCACCCTCTTTCCCGCCGATTCTCGGCCGCTCGCCGTGGACACCGACGCGACGACGAATTCGATCGTGCTGATGCTGGCCGTCGTCGCCGCAGGTCATCCCCTGGTGCCGCTCGACCCCATGCTTCCCGCCGAGCGCCGCGCCACGATCATCGACCAAGCAGCTGCGACGGCGATCGACTCCGCCACCGTCGCCGCCGCCATGGACTCCTGTGTTCCGCTGCCGACGCTGTCGGGCGATCACACCGCGGTGATCAACTACACCTCGGGATCCACCGGCACGGCCAAGGGCGTGATCCTCAGCCACCGCATGTGTCTGACCAAGGCCTACGAGGTTGCCAACGCGTTGGCACTGAGCCCTCACGACCGCGTCGGAAATTCGCTACCGGTCAGCTTCGGTGCCGGCTTGAACACGTTGTTCGCGGGGTTGCTCAGCGGTGCCGCCGTGCACTGCCGCGACCCCAGGTCGGGTGTCCCCAGCAGCATCGTCGAGTGGACGGCCGCGCATGCCCTGACCACGCTGCACTGCTCGTCGTCACTGCTGCGCGCAGTCTCCGCGGCCGATCACGGACCTACAGGTCGCAGCGGCGTACCTACGCTGCGGGTGGTCATCACGTACGGGGAGGCCCTGCACTCCGACGATGCGGACGCTTTCGGCGTCGATTCGACAGCCGCGCCACGGTGGTCAACTGGTACGCGACCACCGAAGCCGGTGCCGTCGCCTACGGCGAATACCCGCCCGAACGAGCGCTGCCGTCGGGCTTTCTCCCCGCAGGAAGACCCATCGCAGGCAAGCTCGTCGAAGTGGTCACCTCCGACGGGTCGCCGTGCGCACCCGACGTGATCGGCGAGGTACGGGTGACGTCGAACTGCTTGGCCGACGGCTACCTCGGCGGTGCCGGTCTTGACTCCCAACGATTCGCCGCGCTCGGCGACGGTCTGTTCCGGTACCGCACCGGCGATCTGGGACGACTCGACGAACACGGGACGCTGCACCTGGCCGGACGCATCGACGACGCCGTCAAGGTGCGCGGATACCTGGTCGAGCCGGCCGAGGTCGAGGCGGCGCTGCGCGCCATGCCGGAGATCGGCGACGCAGCGGTGATCGGCAGAACCTCCGGCACCGATACCGACCTGGTCGCCTACGTGTGCTCGGCCCGTTCCGGGCGACGACCGTCGGTGGCCGAGATCAGATCGTCGCTGCGCCGGACGCTGCCGGAATGGATGGTCCCCACCCACATCGTCGCGCTCGACGCGATGCCACGGAACGAGCGCGGCAAGCTCGACCGAAGTGCACTGCCCGAGCCCGCTGATCGACGCGTCGAGCGCACTGCGGTCGGCCCGACCGAGTACATCGTGGCCGAGGCCGCACGCACCGCGATCGGGCTGGACACCATCGGCCGGGACGAGGACTTCCTGGCGCTGGGCGGCAATTCGCTGACCACAACGGCAATGCTGGCTCACCTTCGCGAGAGCCTGAAGATCGATCTGACGCCGGAGGACGTGTTCGCGGCAACCACTGTTCGAGCACTGGCCGTGACAGTCGATGCTCGCCTCGAGGACGCGGCAACTGCACGTCGGCGCACAACCGGCGAACACGATGTGCTCGTGCCGCTGCGCACCGAGGGCAGCAAGGCACCGATCTTCCTGATCGGCGGTGCAGGCGTCGGAGCGATGGCATTCCTCAATCTGGTCAAACACATCGACGAGGACCGCCCGGTGTATGCGCTGCAGGCACACGGCCGCGGCAAGCGCGGACGCCCGGACCGCACGATTCGGCGGACCGCGAAGCGCTACGTCGACGCTGTTCGCACGGTCCAGCCCGAGGGCCCGTTCCATCTGGTCGGCCACTCGCTCGGCGGCTGGATTGCCATGGCGATGGCGGAGGAGATCCGAGACTCCGGCCTCGGCTCCCCGCACCTGCTCCTTCTCGACACGCGGCTGTTCCGGCATCTGCTGGACAGGTTGCCCGGCGGTACCGAGGTTCCGGCTGCTCCCCCTGCTCGGACGCGAGAAGAAGCGGGCTTCCACCTCGGCCGCATCGGCACCGCCGCCCTCTGGGTACGAATGCAGTTCGCCGGGTTGCTGCGCTACCCGACCACGATGGAATGGTTGGTCTTCGCGAGCATCGGGTACGTGGCGTTGAACAAGCACGTGCCGACACCGTGGTCGGGTTCGATGACCGTGGTTCGCACAGCAGAGAACGTGAAAGATCTCAGGTCGTGGCAGACGGTCGGCCGTGGTGAGCTGACCTTCGTCGACATCTCGGGAGATCACATCGACATGTTGCGCGAACCGATGGCCGAGCACTTGGCCGAGACGATCGCGACCACCTTCGACGATGCGGGGCTCGCGCGCTGACCGAGGGTCTGTCGCAGCGTCGGCTCAGCTTGTACGTTTGTGCCAACGGCTCGCCGAGCCACGCGACGATCCGGGAATCACACGACGAGGAGGTCGACCATGAGTTCATCGTACGAATTGCAGTCGGTAGAACTACACAAGGACGTCCTGCGATACGTGGACATGGGCGACGGCCCGCCCGTGATTCTGGTGCACGGCCTGCTCGGATCGCATCAGTCCTGGGGCACGCAGATCGAACGTCTGTCGCACAAGTATCGGGTCATCGCACCCGACCTGTTCGGCCACGGTGAATCCGACAAGCCGACCGGCGACTACTCGCTGAGTTCGCACTCGGCCACCATTCGCGATCTCATGGATCACCTGAACATCGACTCCGCCCCGATGGTCGGTCACTCCCTCGGCGGCGGCATCGTCATGCAGCTGACGTATCTCTTCCCCGAGCGGTAGATCGCCTGGCGCTGGTCAGCAGCGGCGGCCTCGGCCCCGAAGTGAGCCTGCTCCTCAAGGCCGCGACGCTGCCCGGCAGCGAGCTGGTGCTCCCGCTGCTCGCATCGGACTGGTTCCGCAGGAACACCGAGAGTGCGCTGGCGCAGTTGGGCAAATGGGGTCTGCCGGTGAAGCCGGGCCCCAGCATGGCCGAGACCTGGCGGTCGTTCCGGTCGGTGGCAGACCGCTCCACCCGCGGCGCGTTTCTGGCGTCGACGCGGGCAGTGGTGGGCCCGCGTGGTCAGACCGTCAGCGCGAAGCAACATTTCGAGAAGTTCGAGTCGATTCCGTCGCTGCTCGTCTGGGGCGGCAAGGACCGGATGATTCCCGCCAAGCACGCCGACAACATTCGACGCGAGGTTCCGAACAGTCGCGTCGAGATATTTCCCGACGCCGGGCACTTTCCCCAGCTCGACGAGCCGGACTTCTTCTTCCGACTGCTCGACGAATTCCTGGACTCCAACCGGACCGAGAAGAGCGCGCCTGCGGCGATCACCCCGGCGGCTGTTCCGTTGCAGCACCCGTGAGCGTGACCCCGATGTTCCCGCTCGGCAGCGTGCTGCTTCCCGGCGAACGCCTTCCACTGCACATCTTCGAGCCGAGGTACCAAGCTCTGGTGCACGACTGCCTGAAGCAGGACGATCCGAGCTTCGGCGTGGTACTCATCGCGCGTGGGCACGAGGCCGGCGGCGGCGACGTTCGCCACGATGTGGCCACCACCGCACACATCATCGGCCACGAGTCCATCGGTGACGGCCGATATCTACTCGAATGCGTCGGCGGCGAACGGATCAGGATCGACGCCTGGCTGCCGGACGATCCGTACCCGCTGGCCGACGTTCGAGCGTGGCCGGACGAAGACACCGACTCGGTGATCGCCGACACCGAATTCGACGCCACCTGGGCGCGGGTCGAGGATCTCTACGAGCTGATCGGTCGACTCGAATCGACGGAAACCGTTGCCACACCGGGCGTTCCGGACTTCCTGGGCCTGCCGATCTCAGCCGCCGAGAAGATCTGGTCGCTGACAGCTCTGATTCCGATGGGTCAGTCCGATCGACTCGACATCCTGGCTGCGCCGGACGCCAGAGCACGCATGACCGCTCTGAACGACGCCATCGAGAATGTCACCGCCGTCGTGCAATTCAGACTGCAGCCCTGATAACCGAACACATCTGCAACACAGACGAGTCAGGCCCGACATCATCGATGTCGGGCCTGACTCGTGTAGTAGTCCTTGCGCAAGCCAACTACAACCCCTCAGGAAGTGTGAAAACACGGCCTGATCAGGGACTATTGCGACCAACCACGTTCCGGTCGCGTGTGACGAAACGGAAGAAATCGGACGTCGTTGAGCTCTATGCGTCCGGTCTTAGTGCCCTTGACGTTGCCGAGCGAGTTGGCATCGGCAAGTCGACTGTGCTGAAGATTCTCAAGACTGAAGGCGTTCACGTACGGCCGCGGGGTGTGCGACTGAGCTAAATTCTGGCCCCAGGACTATGTGTATAGCGATCACGAAGATATCAGACTATCGCTTCAACCCATCTGGCCAGATTACATGCACGTTCTTATTTAGCCCTCGGGTGTACGCAACTACGTCAGCTGTTCCTCCAAGCCCACGCGAACTTTGGCCGTCCCAAACCGCTAACAATTCGTCCGAAAGATCAGCCACACGTTTACCAGCAGCAAAAAACGCTTCTTCGCTCGGAGCGTCGAAATCCAATACTTCAGTCCACGAAGCGGCCACCAAGAGACTCCTGTACATGTCTAGACTCTCACGGTCGAAAGTAGACTCATAGTTTTCGCATGGAATGACGACATGCAGCTGATGACCGCGATCAACTACCGCTTTCGCGAAAAGCTGATCCGACCCTGCCGCGAGGCTACAAATACCAGTAGCGCCTTCATGCTCAACAAGATACTCATTGATAACGTCAGACGCAAAGTTCAGGGCTTCTTGTGGCATCTGTTGGTGACCAGAAAATCCGACTCGCATTAAATTCTCCCATCCTGGGCGAGAGTCCAGTAATGCTGTCCAAGCCGTGTAAGCTGACATGGCTTTCTGTGCATGGCCGCCCAGTAAAGGTGCTCTTCATCTACCGGCTCTAATAATCGTGCAGCTCTCAGCTTCTGAAATGACTGAAATATCTCGACGTGTTCCGGAACAGCATCATCCTTTTCCGTGTACTCATATGATGGATCTAGGGGATACAGAAAATCTCTCTGCGGGAAGAGGTCGGGCAACTTCCGTAAGCTACTCAACGATACTGCTGGGTCAACTTTCCGAAGCATGTGGAGACGGTCAATATTTGCCTTAAACACAGGACGCTGTTCCCAAGCGTTAAACGATTCGGTGATATAAGCGTAGATGCCTGCAACGTCGACATTACCAAGAATATCGGCAGCTCCACCTTCCAGGGCACCCTCAAGATAGGTGGAGAAAAGCCCTCGTCCATCATCAGTCTCTGCAGATGTTTGATCACCGCGACTTGCGGTAAGCACACTTACTCCTTCCCGAAGTACCGATAAATCGAGATTAAGCTGTGGAACTCCGGCCGCGTTTCCCGCGAAGCAACAATCAAGAACGACAATCACTTCCTTCAGCGAGGACGCGTTGATTGCGGTGAAAATTTCCGATAGCTTAACGCCCGTCGTTCGGCCTGCACCCTCCTGGGTTACTAAACTCACGTCATGAGCAAGTTGCTCTCCGTGCCCAGCGAAATAAAGCAATGCAACATCTGCGCCACCCGCTAGTAACCGCTCGACGTCCTCGAGTAATGACTCGCGGGTTATTCTATTCTTGTCACTAGCCCTCGAAACACAATTGAAATTGGGGCTATCGTCCTCATTTCTAGAAAGTAGCGGCTTAATTGAATTTACATCATTGACACAACCACCCAGATTGTTCACGTGGTCATATGTATCGATTCCGATTAGGAGTGCGCGCTTAAGCATGACTATAGAGCATCAATAATGTTAGCGACATTCTCCCACGTCCAGACATAGCAGGGCGCCCCAGCCATTTCTGCGGGTTTTGTGCGATAGCCATCTTCGATCCAAATACCGTAAACTGGTTTACCTTCTTCTACCGCACAAGAAATTTCCCACAGTTGCCCATCTGCCTTCGGCGTGCTGGACGATATCAAGACGATAATTCCGTCACTACGTCGAATGCGTGTACGTACTTTATTCCTCCACTCTGTTTCATACGGTTCCTTTACAGACATGTCTACGAATTCAAACGGTGTATCAGGGTGAACTTTCTGTCCCGTAAATAGATTACGAGTACTCTCGTCTTCTTTAGCAAAAGCGATGAAAACTACTTTTGCATTTGCCATTGCTGTAACCTCCTATAGTTTGTGTTCTAGAACTTAGTGTAGTTGATATCCGCGTACTACACAATAACTTCCATCTAAGCACAAGCGCAGTGAAACTAATTCGAATCTTGTCCTATCGGTTTCCTTGCCAGACTGTCCTCGCTCATCTGACCTACTGTGTCTGTCTTCGAAAATACTCGCAGTTTGTTCGCGGCATCTCTCAGATCACGAGACGAACGGCTGATTACGGTGACACCCAGTCTTCGGTTGCCAAAGGAGACCCGTTGAGCTGGTCTCGCCGGCTACGCCAATCCGACAAATGTGTGTCCATTAAGTTTGTGAACTTTGCTCCGTGTCCCCGTTCGAAATAATGCATCATCTCGTGGACCACGATGTACTCAAGACAATCAGGATGCTTCTTGGCAAGCTCGACATTCAACCAGATGTGTCCCGTTTCGCGATTACATGAACCCCATTTTGTCTTCATGCACCGAACGCTCCACCTGGCGACAGTCACACCGAGCTTCTCCTCCCACATCGCGATCAAAGGAGGCAGTGCGTGTCGAAGCTGGCCGCGGTACCACTTGTCTAGGTACTCGCGGCGCTTGTCTGGTGAGGTTCCAGCCGGCACATACAAGATCAGTCTGTCGCCGTATGGCTCGAAGTGAGCGCGACCGGGCCGCTCAACAACCTTGATTCGGCGACGTATCCCCCACACGTAATGCGATTCGCCGGTAACCATCTCGCGCTCTGTTTGACGGGGTACCGATTTGAACTGCTCGCGTTGCTTTTTGATCCACGGAAGACGCTGGATGACGGCAAGACGAACTTGATCATCGTTCAGCCTCAGAGGAGCAGCAACGCGAACGCGACCTAGCGGCGGATACACCCCGATGTGCAGGTTCTTTATGTCCTTGTAGAGCACGTCGATGTCAATGCCGCGGACGGTGAGGTAGGCACTAGCGGTACTCATCTCGCGCCTTCACCAAGTCAAACACTTCGTTGAGCTTGTCATCGTCGTACTCGTCTGGCAGCGTTTTCCTCAGAGCGCGCTTGACGACCTTCTCTTTCAAAAGGTTGCCGACCCATGCGTCCGGTTTAGTTGTCCGCACCGCCGTGTCAATCTGAAGAGCCAGATGCTCGGTAGGCCAGAAGTAGTCAACAAGTGCCTTGCGCGCACCGTCCGTCACCCAGTCGGCGTACTCGTGGCCGGTTCCTTCACCGGTACCGAGGTTTTTCGCGGTTTCGAGCAACTTGGCAAGGTACTGCTGGTAATCAATTGTCTGCTTACGACGCTCTTCGATGATCGCATCGAGCAGCTCGCTCATCTTGTCGTAGTATTTCGGGTTGAGCGCGTGCTCGTCGATGATGACCTTGCGCATGTTGTTGGTGATGGTCGCAGCGACCGACTCGGGATCTTTCTTGATGCCGGCAGGTAACTTGTCGATCGCCTCAGCGCCGAGCTTGACGATAAGATCCACGAGGCCGGTGTCCTCGAACTCTGAAATGACCTGGCTCGCGTCGGCACGAATGTAGGTGTCGAGCAGGTACCGCATTCCCGCTTCGTACTGCTTGAAATCGACGTCTTCACCAGCACCGAGCTTCACCTCGGCTCTGACGTCGATGTAGTGCGCGATCTCAGTCTTGATGTCTGCGATCTGCTTCTCGCTGTATCCGGCCTCGATCATGTCGTTGGCAAGGTTGCTGTAGGCGCGTGACACAGCTGACACGCTCTTGTAGAGCTCGACACGCTTTGGCTCGTTTGCCTTGAGCTGGGCGGCGTCACCTTGATCTTGGGCGCAAAAATATTGCTGATACTGGAGAGTGCCTTTCGGTGGTGCGACAGCCTCGACCAGCGCCCGAACTCGCTCCAATGCTTCGTCGAGATCGTCTCGCGCCTTCTCGACGCGATCCCCAAGCAACCCGTCGATGTCTTCCTTCTCGTACCCGTCGAGAGCTCCGGAGGTGTAGTCGGTGATTGCGTCCTCAAGCGAGTTGAAGAGGTCCTGATAGTCGACGATGTAGCCGTAGTCCTTGTCCTCACCGTCGAGTCGGTTGACCCTGCAGATGGCTTGGAACAGGCCGTGATCGCTCATCTTCTTGTCGATGTAGAGGTAGGTCGCGCTCGGCGCATCGAAACCAGTCAGCAGCTTGTCCACCACGATCAGCAGTCGCATCTGGCCGGGGTTCTTGACGAATTGTGCTTTGACTTCCTTCTCGAATTGCTCGACCTTGCCGACCGCGGCATCCTCGGACTCGCCGAAGTAGTCGGCGAGCATGCGGCGGTAGATGTCGTACTGTCGCAGCTTCTCGGTCTTGCCCTCGCCGGAATCTTCTTTGGAGATGTCGCTGGCGTTTGGCGTGTAGCTGGTGACGATGGCGCACTTGCCCTTAAAGCCAGCGTTGCAGAACAACTCGTAGAACTTGCAGGCCTGGTAGATCGACGATCCGACCAGCATGGCGTTGCCGCGCTTGTCCATTAGCCGCGGCTTGATTTCCATGTCGAGGAGGATGTCGTCGACGATCTGCTTGGCACGCGGCTCGCTCGACACGACTTTCTGCATTGTGCCCCAACGCTTTTTCAGCTCAGCCTTGGACAGATCGGTCATACCCATGGTCTTGGCTTCGAACCACTTGTCGACCTTGCCTGGTGAGGTGAGGTCTTGATCGATGCTCCGGGCTTCGTAGCGCAGATCGAGCACAACGCCGTCCTTGACTGCTTCGTCGAACTTGTAGGTGTGGATGAAGGAGCCGAAGGTCTCGATACTCGTGGCCTTGTCCACCTTGAGCAGCGGAGTGCCCGTAAATCCGATGAACATCGCATCCGGGAGCAGCTGCTTCATCGCCGTGTGCATCTTGCCTGATTGCGTCCGATGAGCCTCATCAACGAAGACGAAAATGTTGCCCTTCGCCTTGAAGTCTTCAGGGATGGTGGCGTTCAGATCTTTGATGAAGTCGTTCGTCGAGCCGTCGTCCTCATCTGTATCGCCTGCGCGAAACTTGTGAACGAGTGAACCGATCAGCCAATGCTCCGAAGCGTTGAGGGCTCCAATTAGGTCCGAACCACTCTTGGTGCGGTAGATCTTCTCGTTAACACCGTTGAATACGCCTTCGATCTGGTCGTCGAGTTCGGTTCGGTCGGTGATAAGCAAAACCCTCGGATCATCCTGATGCTCTCGGATCCACTTGGCCAGCCACACCATCGTCAGGCTCTTGCCCGATCCCTGGGTGTGCCAGATGATGCCGCCTTCGCGCTTCGCAATCCGTTGCTGTGCTGCTTTGACGCCGAAGTACTGGTTGTGGCGTGGCCCCTTCTTGACGCCCGCGTCGAACACGATGAAGTCGTGGATAAGTTCGAGGAATCGATCCTTGTCGCACAGCTGCAGAAGCGCTCGATCAAGCGGATCGGCGACGTCTGACGGTTCCTTCCACTCCAGCCAATACTTCTCTTGAGTGTCGATGACTCCGTAGCGCAGTCCTTCAACATCGTTGCCGGCAAAGACAAACTGGACAGTGGAGAAGAAGGACCGGATGAACTGCTTGTCCTGATTGCCGATGGTTTGCCGAATGCCCTCTGAAACAGCGACTTTCGACCGCTTCAATTCCAGGGTGCTGAGCGCGATCCCATTGACGTAGAGCACGATGTCCGGCCGCTTAGTGTGCTCACCTGCAATGGTCACCTCTTCGGCGACAGCAAAGTGGTTCGCATCCGGTGTCGACCAGTCGATCAGCCAGACAGTCTTGGCGTTCTCACCAATACCTGGCTTCACCTTTACCCCGTAACGAAGCAGGCCGTACACGTCTCTGTTGGCTTCATACAGATCATGGCCCGCGCCGACAGCGGCAGCTTTGGCGAGTTGGTCGAGCGCACGGTTGATCAGATTGCCGTCGTAGCCGCGCGCCTTCAGGTTCTGCACTAGCATCTCGGTCTCAACATTGGAATTGCTCTCGCGATACTCCCACTTCCCGAGGTACTCATAGTCGAGCTGGTCGCGCAATAGCCCGACGACGCGATCCTGAGCCTTTCGCTCGACCTGTCCTACGTCGCTCATGATACAGCCCGCAGCCGAGCCGGTAACAAGGTCTGAGACAGTCCCGTCTGAACATCGCGAGCCTTGCGTGCTGCCCTCTCAGCACGTGCGGTCTCCGCCTCGAAATCACGTATGACATGCGCGATTGCGCGTTGCTCTTCGATCCCAGGAATTCGGACGCGAAGCTGGGAGAACTCCGGCCATCGGAGGCTGCCTCGCCGGTTTACGGACGCGTTAGTGACCTTCGCAAAATCCTGTCGGAATGAATCAAGCTTGAGTAATCGATGCAAGAAGTAAGTATCGACCTTACCGGGGCGCGGTGCCATCACCACGTAAATCGGACTGACAACACCTTTATCGACAAGTTCCTGGAGACCGATTGACCCCTCTTCCACGTGGTTGGACGGATACCCAATGTCACCCCGACGAATAACCAAGTACCCGCTCAAATTCCGACTAAAGACTTGGCTCTTAAAATAGTCCAACGAGCGAACAAACCCGCGATCTTTGGTGCAGCTCAGCACCTCAATGTCCTTGCCTGTCGCATTACGCTCTGACCGAGGGGTCATCAGCGTAGAAATCTGCACGTCCTGCCATGGAGCTGTAAACCCTGGAAGTCGGGACCGCCCAGTCAACAGCGATTCCCGCACTCCGAGACTCAAAAGTGACTGCTTGCGGTGTTTCACTTCCGCGGCAGCGACGTACGCATCTGCGTCTTTGAGTTGAGTGACGATCTGTTCTTGTTCGCTTAATCCTGGAACCTCGAACTCGAGTTCCATGAGTTTCGTCTTGGAGATGTTGTAGCGGGTGAACCCTTGGGCAAGCTGCGCCACCAGTGCGCGTCCCTGAGGTCCGCGGAACATATAGGCGAGGAACGTGGGACTCACTTCAGCAGCAGAGGGGGCAAGTCGGTACCCGAAGCAGAAGCTGTTGAGGAAGGTCCTCTGAGGCATGTCGACCTCCACAACTGCAGCGAGAGCAACGTCTTCCGCGGTCTCGGATGTGCCGTTGAAGAGAATGTCGCCCCTGCGAACGCCGTTCTGTGACTCGTTAGCACGAACATCTACCGGTGCGAGGCCCGAGTGGTCTCGAATCCTCGCAGCGGCCATCAGCCCGGTGAAGGTCACAAATTGAGCTTCACCATGACCAAAGTCGCTTTGGTTTTGCCAGTCAAACCGCCATAGGTATTTCCGAGGTCCCGGAGTCGAACAGTCGTCGCCATTAGTTCACTCCTAGCGACGCCAAATGGCCGCGAAGGCGCTCAGCCAGCCGAGCCTCTTCGAGTCTGAGGGTCTCGACGTCGTCCTCATATCGTGTTCCCAACTCACGCAGACGACGAACAAGCCGCTCCGCAACGCTGGTAACCTGGCTCGTCACCCCACGGTCCACGCTCGCCAACCACTTGCTATCCAACACAACACTCTTGACATCGGGTTCAGAGAGATCGTTGTACTTCTTCAGCGTGACAAGGTCCAGCTCGGCCTGGGCATCCTTAGCTGCTTTCTTAATCGCAGCCTCGGCCTCATAAAGCTCAGCAACTTTCTCCAGCGCCTCGATTTCGTCTGGATCGGACTGGTCGCGCTTGGCGAAGCGAAGCCGTGCCGCGACGAGTGCTTTGGAAATCTTATCGTCGTCCATAGCCTCGGCGAGCAGGCCGTCCTCGACGGTGTGCTCTTCGAGATACTCTTCAAGAACTCGTGTGGCTTCGTCTTCGGCGATGCTGAGTTCGTCAATCATTGTCTGCTGGTCCGACAGATACCGGGCTACAATCAGCGCTGGCGGAACGAGGTCCATTTTGTACTTCTGGGCGCTGCGCCCGCTGCCGACAACAAGATCGGGACTCTCCGCGAGTTTGCGATCCTTATCTTCAATCGTCTTGCGTGGCTTGGCCGCTGCGAGCCAGCCGTCGTTCATTACGAGGAAGACGTCGTCGTGCATGGTTCCATGCCAGTAGCTCATGAGCTGTTCGTAGACGTCGTACTCGTCGAGCAGTGGCATCGGCTTGAAACGTGCGAGCAGGTCTTCGCCCAGCACGGCAATCAGATCGTTTGGTGTCGTGTTCTCGTCGACGCCGGCGAGCGTCTCGCGATGGCTCTTGAACCAGTCGTCGGTGATGGTCTTGGATTCATCGACGAACTTCTGGAACTCGGACGAATCCAGGATTGCCTGCCGAACCTTGCCGACGTCGATGGTGAGATCGCTGTAGCCGGGCCGATTGGGCTTGAGGAGCTGGCCACGGAGTTGTGGGAACGCATCCCAGTAGGGTGCGAGTGCATCGAGGTCGGTGTTCGGGATGCCACCATGCAAGTGGGCACTGAGGTCTTGCAGGTCCTCGGGATCGGAAGAGTCGATGTAACGCGTGATGTTGAGATTGCAGTCGTTCTTGGGATTGGAGATCTCGCTCATCGGCACCATCCGGGAGTAGCGCGGGATCTCGATCTGCCGAATAGAGCTGTCGACGATCTTGTGGATGTCCTGGCTACGGAGGCGGTTCTTGTTTCCATCCTTCACGAACCCCTTGGACGCGTCGATCATGAAAACACCCGTGCGAGCTTGAGCGTTCTCCTTGTCTAAAATTACGATGCAAGCGGGAATGCCTGTGCCATAGAAAAGGTTTGGCGGAAGCCCAATAATACCCTTTATGTAGCCATGTTTTAGTAAGCGGGTCCGGATGGCGCCTTCAGCATTACCTCGAAACAGCACACCATGCGGGAGGATAATCGCGGCCTTACCATTGCTCTTGAGGGACGACAAGGCGTGCAGAAGAAATGCAAAGTCACCATTTTTTTCGGGGGGACGACCAAATTCAAAGCGGCCGAATTCGTTCTCAAGACCGTTATTCCAGGATTTGACGGAAAACGGCGGGTTCATGACGATATAGTCGAAAGTCCGTAGATGATCACCTTTTGTGAAATGCGGACTCGTTATCGTGTCGCCCTTTTCAATCTCGGCTATCTCGTTGCCGTGCAGAATCATGTTCATCTTCGACAGCGCCCACGTAGCATTGTCTTTCTCTTGACCGTAGATGGACATTCCTCGCGGGGCCTCTGCAGCTGCCTTCAGCAGGAGTGAACCAGAACCGCAAGCAGGATCGTAGACTGTCTGGTCCTGACGAGTGTCCGACCCGATGCCGACAACCTTGGCGAGGATGCGCGACACCTCGGCGGGCGTGTAGAACTGTCCTTTGCTTTTGCCAGCCTCGGTAGCGAAGTGACGCATTAGGTACTCGTAGGCGTCACCCAGCAGGTCATCGCCTTCGGCACGTGAGCCACGGAAGTCCAGGTCGTCGAAGATCGTCACTAGCTTTGACAGCCGGTCAACCATCTCTTTGCCCTTGCCGAGCTTCTCCTCGTCATTAAAGTCCGCCAGGTCGATCACGTTACGAAGATCGTTCGCATCGGCGAGCTTGGCGATGATCTTGTTGAGCCGGTCGCCAATCTCCTTGTCATTCTTCGCTGCGAGCATGTCCTTGAACGATCCCCCTGCCGGAACGTCGATCAGACTGCTCGTGTCCGCCTTCGCTTTGTCCGAAACGTACTTAACGAAGAGCAGCGTCAGGATGTAGTCCTTGTACTGGGAGGCATCCATGCCACCCCGCAGCTGGTCGCAGCTAGCCCAGAGTGAGCTGTAAAGGTCGGACTTTTTAAGTGCCACTGCCGGTCTTCCTGTCGTTTCAGTTACTGCCATATGCAGCCAGTTTATCACTTTTCGAACATATGTACGAGACTGCAATTACCCTCTGACAGCTTCAGCATGTCAAACAAGTCGTGCTGCCCGAAGCGTTTGAGCCAGCGTGTTCGCAACTGACATCCGACGGATTCTTCAATCCATCGACGGCCGAACCACCAGCGACGCTTCAGCGGCGCGCTCCCGGAAGCACTGCATTCTTAGCAAGAATCGTGTGTCAGCAAGCCATCCCGTAATCGGGCTCTTCGCACTTGGTAGG
>NZ_BAOX01000092.1:0-15772 GCF_000813105.1 Rhodococcus sp. BS-15
TCCCTGTTCGGGACGCGTCTCTGTGGCGGCGTCGACGTCCCCGGCCCGTCGCTGAGCCTGGTGATCCTGGACCGCATCCCGTTCCCGCGGCCCGACGACCCACTGCGGTGGCCCGGCAGCAGGCCGTCGAATCCCGGGGCGGCAACGGCTTTCTCGCGGTCGCCGCAAACCACGCGGCCCTGCTGCTGGCGCAGGCGTCGGCCGACTGCTCCGTAGCGTCGACGACAAAGGTGTTGTCGCCGTTCTCGATTCGCGGCTCGCCACTGCCCGGTACGGCGGCTACCTGCGGGCCTCGCTGCCGCCGTTCTGGGAGACCTCGGACCCGGAGGTGGTCCGCAAGGCCCTCACCCGTCTGGCCGGAAAGTAGCTGCCCCTCAGGCAGTCGCCACCAAACCGAGCTCGGCATCCGAGGCCAGACCGCGGTGATGAGGAAGCACCCGCACCGTGTATCCCACCGTGCCGCTGTGCGGTAGCCGCGTCTCGCCTGCGTACACGTGCTCGCCGCCGTCGGTTCCCACGTGTGTCATGGCCGTCGTGCGAATGTCGGTGAGGTTCTCCTCCGCGTCGACGCGTCCCACGACCGCCTGCACCACCACGTCCGACGCGTCCAGTCCACCGAGATCGACGTTGGCGCGCAGCGAGAGCTCGGCACCGATCACCGGGGTGTCCGGCAGACCGTCACTGTCGACGCGGGTGACTTTCACTGCGCCCCATGCCTGTTCGACGCGGCGGCGGTACGACGCGACGTCCGTGGCGCCGCGGTGATCATCGGCCGAGGCCGCGCGACCGGATTCTGCTGCGGGCGCGTAGTAGCCCAGTGTGTAGTCCTGAACCATTCTCGACGCCAGCACTTTCGGGCCCAAGTGCTCGATTGTGTGGCGCACCATTTCGATCCATCGGCTCGGCACACCGTCGTCCCCGCGGTCGTAGAACTTGGGTAGTACCGCCTGCTCGAGCAGTTCGTAGAGCGCAGCGGCTTCGAGATCGTCGCGGCGGTTGTCGTCGGTGACGCCGTCCGCGGTGGGGATGGCCCAGCCGTTCTCCCCGTCGTACATCTCGTCCCACCACCCGTCGCGGATCGACAGGTTCAGGCCGCCGTTGAGCGCCGACTTCATGCCCGAGGTGCCGCACGCTTCGAGCGGTCGCAGCGGATTGTTCAGCCACACATCGCATCCCCAGTACAGGAATCGCGCCATGGACATGTCGTAGTCGGGCAGGAACACGATGCGGTGCCGTACGTCGGCCTGATCGGCGAACCTGACGATCTGCTGAATGAGCGCCTTTCCGCCGTCGTCGGCGGGGTGCGACTTGCCCGCGACCACCAACTGGACCGGGCGAACCGGGTCGAGCAACATGGCGCGCAGTCGCTCGGGTTCGCGGAGCATCAGGGTCAGGCGCTTGTACGTCGGTACCCGTCGAGCAAATCCGACGGTCAGTACGTTGGGATCGAAAACGTTTGCTGTCCAACTGATCTCGGCCTCGGTCGAGCCGCGTTCGAGCGCAGAGCGTCGCACCCGACGCCGCACCTCGTCCACCAATTGCGCTCGCAGGGCGTTGCGCGTGGACCACACCTGGTCCGAGGACATCGGCCCCGACTCCCCCTCCGCCCATTCCCGGGCAGACCACGTCGGAGCGTGAACGCCGTTGGTGACCGATCCGATCGGCACCTCGGATGCATCGAAGCCCTGCCACAGGTCGTTGAACATCTCGCGGCTGACGATGCCGTGCAGCTTCGACACCCCGTTGGCGCGTTGCCCCAGGCGCAGGCCCATGTGCGCCATGTTGAACACCGAGGCGTCGCTCTCGCCGCCGAGGGCGAGGATTCGATCCATCGGCAACCCCGGCAGCAGTGCCGAGTCCGCGCCGCCGTCCGCACTCGCGAAGTAGTGCCGCACCAGATCGGCCGGAAACCGGTCGATTCCGGCTGGGACGGGGGTGTGGGTGGTGAAGACCGTGCCGGCTCGCACCGCCGCCAGCGCCGCGTCGAAGTCCAGGGTTCCCGAGGTGACGAGTTCGCGGATGCGTTCGACACCGAGGAAGCCTGCGTGGCCCTCGTTCATGTGGAACACCTCGGGATCGGGCAGCCCGTGTGCACGGGTGTAGGCCCGGATCGCTCGAACTCCACCGATACCGGCGAGTATCTCCTGCTTGATGCGGTGATCCTGGTCGCCGCCGTACAGCCGGTCGGTCACCCCACGCAGCTCCGGGTCGTTGTCGGCGATGTCGGAATCGAGCAGCAGCAGCGGGACGCGTCCCACCTGGGCGATCCACACCCGTGCCCGCAGAACCCGAGATCCGGGCATCGACACATGGATCAGCACCGGAGAGTCGCCGTCGTCGGTGAGCAACCGCAGCGGCAGACCGTGCGGGTCGAGGGACGGATAGCGTTCGGCCTGCCAGCCGTCGGCAGTCAGCGACTGGCGGAAGTAGCCCGAGCGGTAGAGCAATCCGACACCGATCAACGGCAGTCCCAGGTCGGAGGCAGCCTTGAGGTGGTCGCCGGCCAGGATTCCGAGCCCGCCGGAGTAGTTCGGCAGCACCTCGGTGACACCGAACTCCATCGAGAAATAACCGATGCCCGACGGCAGAGCACGTCCCTCGGCCAGCTCGTTCTGGTACCAGAGCGGGCGGGCGAGGTAGTCGTGCAGATCCGCCTCGGCGGCGTCCAGCTCGGCCAGGAAGCGCTCATCGGCCGCGAGTTCCTCGAGACGCGCAGATGCGACGGCTCCCAGTACGGCCACCGGGTCGCGCTCGAGTTCGGTCCACAACAGTGGATCGATGTGCTCGAACAGATCCTGCGTCGACGAGTGCCACGACCACCTGAGGTTTGTCGAGAGCTCGGCGAGGGCATTCAGGCGGACGGGAAGGTGGGCTCGGACGGTGAATCGGCGCAAAGCTTTCACAGGGTCGAACCCTACCCACGGACACCTGTGTCGAAGGGCTGCTTACACGAAATCCGAGCTGCGCAGCTCATCGCGAGCAGTATGCGTCGGCGCACGCGCCATCTGCATTGCTGCACTACGGTTGACAAGTAGAAGCACACCAATATCGGTTCGATCAGAGGTTGCGCCCGCGCAGCCATACCTCTAGCGAAGAATGGAGTGTGAAGTGACAGGTCGACTTGGTATCGACAATGTCCTTCCAGATACGACGACCGGGAAGTACCCCGCGAAAGCGGTGGTGGGCGAGACGTTTCCAGTCTCCGCCGACGTCTGGCGCGAGGGTCACGACGCGGTGGCCGCGACACTGTCGGTGCGCGGACCGGGAGGCAAACTCGAACGCATCCCGATGACACCGGGCCGCGAACCCGACACGTTCGACGCGGTGTTCGTCCCCTCTCGGTCGGGTTACTGGATCTGCCGCATCGAAGCGTGGAGCGATCCGATCAGCACCTGGCGTCACGCCGTCGAAGCCAAGCTCGGAGTGGGCCAGAGTGCTCACGAACTGGCGAACGATCTCGAGATCGGGGCGCGGTTGTTCCTGCGGGCTGCCACCGGCGTTCCTGCCGAGAGCAGGCAGATGCTGGCCGATGTCGCCGCCGCGCTGCGCGACACCGACCGCCCGCTGCCTGCCCGGGTCTCCTCGGCGTTCGCGTCGACGGTCGCAGACTTGCTGTTCGCTCATCCGCTGCGCGAACTGGTGACTCGATCTCGCGCCGTCAACATCTGGGTCGATCGCAACGTCGCACTCAACGGTGCCTGGTACGAGTTCTTCCCTCGGTCGACCGGTGGGTGGAACGAAGACGGTTCGCCGCGGCACGGCACGTTCGCAACGTCGATCGAGCAGTTGCCCCGCATCGAGCGGATGGGATTCGACATCGTCTATCTGCCGCCGATCCACCCCATCGGCACAATCAACCGCAAGGGCCCGAACAACACGTTGACCCCCGGTCCCGAGGACGTCGGATCGCCCTGGGCCATCGGCTCAGCGGACGGCGGGCACGATGCAATCCATCCCGAACTGGGCACCGAGGACGATTTTCGCGCGTTCGTCGCCGCTGCACAGGAACACAACCTGGAAGTGGCGCTCGATCTCGCTCTCCAGGCAGCTCCCGACCACCCTTGGGCTGCAACACATTCCGAGTGGTTCACCGTACTGCCGGACGGCACGATCGCCTACGCCGAGAACCCTCCGAAGAAGTACCAGGACATCTACCCGGTCAACTTCGACAACGACCGACGCGGCATCTACGAAGAGGTGCTCCGCGTGGTCCGGTACTGGATCTCGCTGGGCGTCAAGGTCTTTCGAGTCGACAATCCACACACCAAGCCGCCGGACTTCTGGGAATGGCTCATCGCCGAGGTCAAGAAGACCGACCCGGACGTGCTCTTCCTCGCGGAGGCATTCACCCGCCCGGTACGCATGTACGGGTTGGCGCAGCGCGGCTTCACGCAGTCGTACACCTACTTCACCTGGCGTACCGCGAAGTGGGAGCTGACCGAGTTCGCCGAGGAGCATGCTCGACGCGCCGACGACGCGCGTCCGAACCTGTTCGTCAACACCCCGGACATCCTGCACGAGAGCCTGCAACACGGCGGGCCCGGAATGTTCGCTCTCCGAGCAGCTCTCGCGGCGACGATGTCCCCCACCTGGGGCGTCTACTCCGGCTACGAGCTGTTCGAACACCAAGCCGTGCGAGAGGGCAGCGAGGAGTACCTGGACTCGGAGAAGTACCAGTTGCGTCCGCGCGACTTCGAGGGCGCGCTGGCCCGCGGCGAATCGCTCGAACCCTGGCTCACCACGCTGAACGCCATTCGACGTGCGCATCCGGCGCTGCAGCAGCTCCGCAACATCCACTTCCACACCATCGACAACGAGGCGCTGATCGGGTACTCCAAGTTCGACCCGCAGACCGGTGACTCGATCCTGGTGGTGATCAACCTCAATCCCTTCGGAGCCGAAGAAGGCACGATCCACCTGGACATGCCTGCCCTCGGCCACGACTGGCAGGACACCCTCACGATCAAGGACGAAGTGAGCGGCGTCCACTACGACTGGGGCCACACCAATTTCGTCCGGCTCGAGCCCTGGACGTCGGTGGCGCACATCTTCACGCTCCCCCACATCCCGTACCCGGCACGAATCGAACTGGCCTACCGCGGCAACCGAAAGTGAGTGGATTCAACGTGACCGAGAATCCGACGACGCCCGAAGACACCGTCGCAGCCCCGTCCGACAACGATCTCGAACTCATCGCTGCAGGGCGGCACTACAACCCGCATTCCGTCCTCGGTGCCCACCCGGTGCCGGGCGGTACGGCGATCCGCGCCCTCAAGCCCGACGCCGAGAAGGTCGTCGCCCGCGTCGGTGGCGTCGACCACGAGCTGACCCACGTCGCGCACGGAGCCTTCTCGGCTCTGCTCCCGTTCGAGGACCTGATCGACTACCGCCTCGTGGTGACGTGGCCCGGTGGACACGTCTCCGAATCTGCCGACGGATACCGTTTCCTGCCCACCCTCGGCGAACTCGATCTGCACCTTTTCGGCGAGGGCAGGCACGAACGTCTGTGGGACATTCTCGGCGCGCACCAACAGTCGTACGCAACACCGGACGGCCCCGTCACCGGCACCTCGTTCGCGGTCTGGGCCCCCGCGGCCCAGGGCGTCACGCTCGTCGGCGACTTCGACGGCTGGACCGGCCGCAGCTGGCCGATGCGCGTACTGGGCTCGACCGGCGTGTGGGAGATCTTCGCTCCCGACATCGCACCGGGCGCGCTGTACAAGTTCCGCGTCCACGGTGCCGACGGCTCGGTCAAGGACAAGGCCGACCCGATGGCCTTCGCCACCGAGATACCACCGTCGACGGCCTCGGTCGTCACCGAGTCCTCGTACACCTGGAACGACGAGTCCTGGCTCGACACCCGGGCCGGCATCGAGCCGACGCAGGCACCGATGAGCGTCTACGAGATCCACCTGGCGTCCTGGCGACCGGGCTTGGGGTACCGCGAGCTCGCCGAGCAGTTGGCCGAATACATCACCGAGACCGGCTTCACCCACGTGGAACTGCTCCCGGTCGCCGAGCATCCGTTCGGTGGGTCCTGGGGCTACCAGGTGACCTCCTACTACGCACCCACATCGCGCTTCGGCAGTCCCGACGATTTCCGCTACTTCGTCGACCATCTCCACAGCGCCGGAATCGGCGTCATCGTCGACTGGGTTCCTGCCCACTTCCCCAAGGACGAATGGGCCCTGGCTCAGTTCGACGGCGGCCCGCTATACGAGCACGGCGACCCGCAGCGCGGCGAGCAACTCGACTGGGGCACTTTGGTGTTCGACTTCGGTCGACGCGAGGTTCGCAACTTCCTGGTCGCGAACGCGCTGTACTGGATCGACGAGTTCCACATCGACGGACTGCGCGTCGACGCCGTGGCGTCGATGCTGTACCTGGACTACTCCCGCCCCGAGGGTGGCTGGTCGCCGAACATCTACGGTGGCCGCGAGAACCTCGAGGCCGTGACCTTCCTGCAGGAGATGAACGCGACGGTGCACAAGAAGCACCGTGGTGTCGTCACCGTGGCCGAGGAGTCGACGGCATGGCCCGGCGTCACCCGCCCGACGAACGTCGGCGGACTCGGGTTCAACATGAAGTGGAACATGGGTTGGATGCACGACACCCTGGGCTTCCTCGGGCGTGACCCCATCCATCGCAGTTACCACCACCACGAGATCACCTTCTCTCTGGTCTATGCGTGGAGTGAGAACTATCTGCTCCCCATCAGCCACGACGAGGTCGTACACGGCAAGGGCACGCTGTGGACTCGGATGCCCGGCGACGATTACGCCAAGGCGGCCGGCTTGCGCGGCATGCTCGCGTACATGTGGGCGCACCCCGGCAAGCAGCTGCTGTTCATGGGACAGGAGTTCGGACAGACCCGTGAGTGGTCCGAGGAACGCGGCCTCGACTGGTACCAGATCGATGAGGAACCTCTGCACAACGGCGTCAAAACCCTTGTGTCCGATCTGAACTCGACCTACAAGTCCCACCCGGCACTGTGGACACTCGACACATCGCCGAGTGGATACTCGTGGATCGACGCCAACGACACCGAGAACAACGTACTGAGCTTTCTGCGGTACGGATCCGACGGTTCGGTCATCGCGTGTATTTTCAACTTCTCCGGAAACGAGCACGGCAGCTATCGTGTGGGACTACCGGAACCCGGCCGCTGGATCGAGATCCTCAACACCGATGCAACGGAGTACGGCGGCTCCGGCGTGGGCAACCTGGGTGAAGTGACGGCAACATCGCACTCGTGGCACGGACGACCGGCGTCAGGCCAGGTCGCCCTACCCGCCAACGGGGCGATCTGGATAAAACTGGAGCGATAGATGAGTGGCGGCCGCACACCCCGACTACTGGCCGCGGCCGCCACTGCAGGGCTGCTCCTGCTGACCTCGTGCGCACAGACCGTCAGCGGAAACGCCGTATCGATCTACGAGAACCCGTTCACCGTCGCCGGGCTCCCGGTCACGAGCGGGCCCAGCGGACCCCGTCCCGATGTCCCCGATTCGACGATCACCGTGGAGAACGCCGAGGGCACCGACTCGGACATCCTCGCCACGAACGCGATCGACGACATCCAACAGTTCTGGGCCGAGCAGTACCCCAGCTTGTTCAAGGGCACGTTCACCCCGGTCTCGAAGGTCGTCTCGTGGGACGCGTCCGAGGACGAGGGATCGGGCATCAGATTCTGCGGAGACCGCACCGGCGGTATTCCCAACGCCGCCTACTGCACTCGCGACGACTCGATCGGGTGGGATCGAACCATCCTGCTCCCGGCTCTCGTCGACGCGTTCGGTCCGATGTCGGTGGTGATGGTGATCGCCCACGAATACGGTCACGCCATCCAGCATCAATCGGGTCTCGTCGGCGACGACACCCCGACCATCGTTGCCGAGCAACAGGCCGACTGCTTCGCCGGTGCGTTCATCCGCCACGTCGCCGAAGACGATGCGCCGCACTTCACCATCAACACCTCGGACGGTCTCAACGGCGTCCTCGCTGCGACTGTCGCCGTGCGCGACGTCGACCCCAACGATCCGGAATCGGTACACGGCTCTGCCTTCGAGCGCGTCACCGCGGTGCAGCTCGGCTTCACCGAGGGCGCAGCAGTCTGCACCGGTATCGACGAGGCCGAGATCGATTCGCGTCGAGCATCGTTGCCGCAGAAGTTCAGCGACCCCGACGACTCCGGTGAGCTACCTGTCACCGAGGACACCCTCGGGTTGTTCACTCAGTCCTTCGAAACGGTGCTGCCCGTCGCCGTTCCGCCGACAGTCGACTACTCCGGTTCGGACACCGGGTGCTCCGACGCCGAGGCGACCGCGCCGGTGTCGTACTGCCCGTCGAGCAACACCATCGGTGTCGACGTCGAGGACCTGGCCGAAGTTGGACAGCCCGAGACACCCCGACGCGGAGACATCCTGCCACTCAACGTTTCCGGCGACTACAGCGCTACGTGCTGTTCGCCTCGCGCTACACGCTCGCGGTGCAGAAGGAAGCAGGCCAGACGCTCGACGATCCGCAGGCCGCCCTGCGCTCGGCCTGCCTGTCAGGGGTCATCACGTCGGCGATGAGCGTCGAGAGCGGAACGACGGACCTCGAAGTCTGGCTATCCCCCGGCGATCTCGACGAAGCCGTCTCCGGACTGCTCAGCGACGGCCTGGCCGCCAGCGACGTGAACGGTACGACGCTGCCGTCGGGCTTCTCCCGAGTCGATGCGTTCCGTTCGGGAGTTCTCGGCGGCAAGGAACGGTGCGACGCGCGCTACAGCTGATCGTCGCTGTCAGTACAGGGCCGACGCGAGCTTGCGCCGCGCGGAGACCACCAGCGGATCGGCCGAGTCGAACAACTCGAACAACTCGAGAAGTCGAGTGCGCAACGCGGTCCGGTCGTCGCCTGCGCTGATCTTGATTCCGTCGATCAGACGAGCGAACGCCTGCTCCGGTTGCTGAGCCGCCATCTCGGCGTCCGCGGCCTCGATCCGTGCCTGCACGTTCGCGGGATCAGCGTTGGCGATCTCGATGGCGTCGGTGCAATGTTCTGCACCCGAGCCAGGAATTTGACCTGACGCAGCGCCGCGACGGCGTCGGTGTTCTTCGGTTCGGCGTCGATGATGGCCTGGTAGGCAGCTTCTGCCTTGTCGAAATCGCCCTCGTCGATGGCCTCTTCGGCGGCGACGATTCTGGGGTCCTCGATCTCGGGTTCCGGTTCTGCAGCGGCCGCCCCGGGAGGCCCGGTGAGCTTTCCCGCAGTCGCTTGCTCGACGGCCTGTAGCCACTGACGCAGCTGCTCGTCCGACTGCGTTCCCTCGAAGTCGGCCAGCGGCTGACCGGCTGCAACAGCAACCACCGTCGGAATGGCTTTCACACCGAACGCCTGCGCGATCTGCGGATTGGAGTCCACGTCGACTCGCGCGAGCACCCACGTACCCGCGGCTTCCACGGCCAGCTGTCCGAGCTGACGCGTCAACGCCTGGGACTGCGGCGAACGCGCCGAACCCAGGTCGACGATCACCGGTACCTGGGTGGACCGCTGCAGAACCTCGGCCTCGAACGTAGCCGCGGTCACGTCCACGATCGGTGCCAGTCCTCCCGCGTCACCCGCGGATTCGGCCGCGGGTGCAGGTGCCGGACGGTCCTTGAGAACGGACAGGTCGACGGCACCGGCAATGGATGCGGGAACGACGGCTGACGGGCGGGCGGGAGGACGGGAACCGGGTCGAGTCACGCCCTACAGTTTGTCACTAACACGATGCGTCATCCACTGGCGGGCGGTGCCGGTAGGTCAGGACAGAACCTTGGCATCGGCTGCGGGCCGGCCGGTGCTCAGCTCGGCGAGACGGCCGGTGCGCGCAGCCCAGATCTCGAAGATGACAGTGCCGAACGGGGGAAACGCCGCGACGAGAGCGAGCAAAGTCGCCTTGACGTCCCACTTGAGCTTCACTGCCGTCAACACGGCGACGGCCAGGTACACCACGAACACCCCACCGTGAATCGGTCCGAAGATCTTCACGCCGATTTCGTTGCCGTCGGCGGGGATGTATTTGAAGGCCATTCCGATCAGCAGTCCGAGCCAGGTGAACGCTTCGAGCACAGCGATGAAACGGAATCGTTTTGCGGTGCTGCTCAGGTCGAAGAAGTTGGTCATGCCCGCTATTGTGCCCGGTCTGCTACGACAGAACGTAGTGGCTCTGGTCTCAGTTCTTCTCCAGAGCCACTACGAGTCCTACTGCTTCGGCACTCGAACGATGAGGGCGTCGCCCTGTCCACCGCCGCCGCACAGGGCGGCCGCGCCGACTCCACCGCCGCGTCGCTGCAGCTCGAGAGCCAGATGCAAGGCAATGCGAGCTCCCGACATGCCGAGGGGATGCCCGATCGAGATCGCTCCGCCGTTGACGTTCACGATCTCGGGATCGATGCCCAGCTCACGCGTCGACGCGATTCCGACCGCTGCGAACGCCTCGTTGATCTCGACGACGTCGAGGTCCTTCGGATCGATGCCGTCCTTCTCGCATGCCTTGGCGATCGCGCGAGCAGGCTGCGACTGCAGGGTGGAGTCGGGACCGGCCACCACTCCGTGGGCTCCGATCTCGGCGAGCCAGGTCAGACCGAGCGACTCCGCCTTCTCCTTGCTCATCACCACGACGGCGGCGGCACCGTCGGAAATCTGCGACGCCGATCCGGCGGTGACGGTGCCTGCCTTGTCGAAGGCGGGGCGAAGCTTCCCGAGGGAGTCGACAGTGGTGTCGGCGCGAATGCCTTCGTCTGCGGTGAACTGGATCGGCTCGCCCTTGCGCTGCGGGATCGACACCGGGACCACTTCGTCGTCGAAGACGCCGTTCTTCCAGGCCGCAGCAGCTTTCTGATGCGACGCGGCGGCGAAGGTGTCCTGCTCCTCGCGAGTGATGACCTCGGTGCTCTGATTACGCTGCTCGGTCAGTGCACCCATGGCCTGATCGGTGAAGATGTCGTACAGGCCGTCGTACGCCAGGTGATCACGCATGGTGACATCGCCGTACTTGAATCCGGCACGCGACTTCTCGAGCATGTGCGGTGCCTGGGTCATCGACTCCTGGCCACCGGCGACGACGATCTCGAATTCACCGGCGCGGATCAGCTGGTCGGCCAGTGCGATGGCGTCGACTCCGGACAGGCACACCTTGTTGATCGTCAGGGCAGGCACGGTCATCGGAATGCCCGCGGCAACCGCAGCCTGACGGGCCGGAATCTGGCCGGCACCAGCGGTGAGAACCTGGCCCATGATGACGTAGTCGACCTGATCCGGCGCGACACCGGCCTTCTCGAGTGCACCCTTGATGGCGATCCCGCCGAGGTCCGATCCCGAGAAGTCCTTGAGTGCGCCCGAAAAACGTCCCACGGGCGTGCGAGCGCCGGCGACGATGACTGTTGTGGTCACGATTTCCTCCGAAAGTATGAAGACGGCCTTGTCGAGATCAACACTCCGACGCCCCCTACCGATACCGGCCGGGCGGAGCACCGAAACGCAGCTGGCGCTAACGTCATGGCCATGACCTCCAGCACGCAGTCTTACACGGGAGCTCCACTGCGCTCCGATCTGGTGACGGCTATCGACCACGTGGGTGTCGCGGTGCCCGATCTCTACGCTGCCATCACCTGGTACACCGACCACCTCGGCATGGTTGCAGTGCACGAGGAGATCAACGAGGAGCAGGGTGTTCGCGAGGCGATGCTCTCGTTCCCCGGCGCCACCGAGAAGTCCGCCGCACTGCAGTTGCTCGCGCCGATCGACGAGTCGTCCACCATCGCCAAGTTCATCGGACGCAACGGCCCTGGACTGCAGCAGTTGGCGTACCGCGTCACCGACATCGAAGAGATCTCGACCGAGCTGCGCGCTCGCGGCGTTCGGTTGCTCTACGACGCCCCGCGCCGCGGCACCGCCGATTCTCGGATCAACTTCGTCCATCCGAAGGACGCCGGTGGCGTGCTCATCGAACTGGTCGAACCGAACCCCGACGCGCACTGATCGAACTCTGTGAATGAGCCGTATGGCTCTCTACTTGACTCACCGGTAAATTGACGGCCATGGCCATCGATCATGAGCGCACTTCCACGGTGCAACTTCCCTTTTCCATCGTCCGGAAGGGGTTCGATCGCGACGAAGTCACCAATTACTTCGAGCGGTTCGACGCCGAGCTCCGGCTGACGACCGCAGATCGTGACGCTGCCGCAGCCCAGGCTCGTGATCTGGCCAAGCAACTCGACGACGCGCGTGACGAGATCGACGAACTGCGCAAGGACATCGATCGCCTGTCGGTTCCGCCCACCACAGCGGAGGGGATGAGCGATCGCATCTCGCGCATGCTGCGGCTGGCCTCGGACGAGGCATCCGAGGTACGGGCCAAGGCGCACTCGGAGTCCGAGGAAATGATTTCGGTTGCGCAGCAAGAAAGTGCCCGACTGCGCGGACGGCACGAGTCACTGGTGGCCGAACTCGAAGAGCGCCGAACGGCACTCGAAGCCGAACACCAGCAGACCATGGCTCAGGCGCGCACCGAAGCAGCTCGAGTGGTCGAGGCCGCGCAGGCCGAGCGCGACAAGTTGGCTGCCGAATCCGAGGCCAAGCGCGCCAAGGTTCAGGAAGACTTCGAGATCACGATGGCCGAGCGCCGCACCAAGGTGCTCACTGCCCTCGAGGAACTCGAAGCGTCCAGCAAGGCCGATGCTGCTCGCCGCATCGAGGAAGCCACGACCGAATCTGCTCGACGGCTTCAGTCCGCGAGTGAGCAGGCCGAGCGTCGCATCGCGCACTCCAAAGAACTGGCCGAGGAGCTGCGGGTGCTCCGCAGTCGCGTACTGGCACAGCTGCTCGGAATTCGGGGCCAGCTCGATTCGGTTCCGGCGATGCTCGCCTCGGTCAATCGCGAGAGCGAACTGCTCGACAATCCCGACCCGACGGCCATCCTGAAGAAGGAAGAAGAGAAGGCAGCCGCGAAGGCCGAGGACGAGAAGGACTCGGCCGACTCGGCGTCCTGATTCAGCAGGTCCCGCGCCTGGCCTCCCCCGCTACGACCATCTGCGGGTGAGGCCTCGCGTGTTTCGGCCGGACCAACATCCGGTGTGCCAATGTCTGCGATTGTCGGCACCACCGAAATCGTCCGACGGCCACGCGACGATATGTGCGACGCCCGGCCGCACCTCGTGATCACAGCCAGGGCATCGATAGGTCTTCACGGCCTTGGCACCCGGGACCATCCGCGTCGTATACGTGTCACCGTCCGGACCGACCTCGACGCGGTTGCCGCCCAGCACGGAATCGGTCGCCGGACCGAGATCACTCGGGCCGCTCCGATTCGGTCGGCGGGGTTGGTTACGACGAGGCACCCGTCCAGTGTAGAGAACGGGCCGATTCGTGCCGACCGTCGTCAGAAAAGACGGAACTCGGTACTGTCGGTTCCCCGTAGGACGTCGTAGTCGAGTGTGAGACAACGAATGCCACGGTCGGTGGCCAATGTCTTCGCTTGAGGCTTGATGACCTGTGCAGCGAAGACTCCGCTCACCGGGGCCAGCAGCGGGTCACGGTTGAGCAACTCGAGATACCGAGTCAGCTGTTCGACGCCGTCGATCTCACCGCGTCGCTTGATCTCGACGGCCACGGTTCCGCCATCGGCGTTGCGGCACAGTAGGTCCACCGGACCGATGGCCGTCATGTACTCGCGTCGTACGAGCGTGTATCCGTCGCCCAAGGTGCTGACGTGCTCGGCCAACAACTCCTGAAGATGTGCCTCCACACCGTCTTTCACCAGACCGGGTCGATACCCAACTCGTGACTCGAGTCGAGTTCGACATCGTCGATGGTGATGCGGAGTTCCTCGCCGGCCTTGTTGGTGACGATCCACTTGATCGTCTCGCCCTCGGTGGTCTCGACCGTCCAGCACGGCGGAGACATCCAGTTGAGCGGCTTGTAGGCCCTGTCGTCCGCGTGCACGCTGACCGATCCGTCGGACTTGACAAGGAGTAGACGCCGAGCCGACGGGAGGTGTGCGGTGAGGCGGCCGACGTAGTCGACTTGGCAACGAGCAATAACTAGACGCACTCGACCACCTTAAGGCAGGTGCCCCGTTAGTCTGTGACGACCATGCCGCAATTGAGACGATCTGCCGCTCCCCTGGGTTCCCGACTGCTCGGCGACACCTCCGAGTCGCCACGTCGACGACGGATCCGAATTCAGCTGCTGTTGACCGTCTTCCTGGTCCTGTCGAACCTGATCGGCGCAGTCATCGTGGGCGTTCTGATCAGCGTCGTCGTTCCGGGCCCGGACGTCCTGAAAATGGATCGCTATTGGTGGGTCAACTTCATCGTCGTGCCGGTGTACGTATTCCTCGCCTTCGTGGTCGGCGTCGTCTGGGGCACCACAAGCGCGCTGAGCAGTCTGCGATGGGGCATCGAGGATCGCCAGCCCACACGGTCCGAACAGGTCGCGACCCTCGCCATGCCGTGGCGACTGACACGTATGCAGGTCGCTCTGTGGACCGGTGCGTTGATCCTGCTGACCACGATCGACGGCATCATCGATCCTCAGGCGATCCCCAAGGTCGCGTTCACGATCGCTGCGGGCGGCACTGTCGTCTGTGCCTTCAGCTACCTGCTCAGTGAGTTCGCGCTCCGCCCCATTGCAGCTCGGGCACTCGAAGCAGGTGACCCACGACGGATTCGGATAGCAGGCGTCATGGGTCGCTCCATTCTGTCGTGGTTGTTGGGAACCGGCGTTCCGGTCTCCGGGCTCATGATGATCGCTGTTTTCCGCTTCCTCCGACCCGAGACGAGTGCCAACCAACTTGCCGTGTCCATCCTCGCGCTGGGCGGAATCACCATTGTCTTCGGTTTCGCTTTGACGGTCCTCGGCGGCTTCGCAACCACCGCGCCCATCAACAACGTGCGCGCGGGGATGGCAGAGGTGGAGAAGGGCAACATGGATGTCCGTCTCGCGGTGTACGACGGCACCGAGCTCGGCGAGCTGCAGAGTGGGTTCAACAGAATGGCCGACGGTGTGCGCGATCGGGAGAAAATTCGCGACCTGTTCGGCCGACACGTCGGACACGAAGTTGCAGAGAAGGCGTTGCAGTCCGACAGCGAACTCGGCGGGCACGAACGCGACATTGCGGTGTTCTTCATCGACCTCGTGGGTTCGACCGAGCTGGCAGCATCGCGGCCGCCCACCGAGGTCGTGCATCTGCTCAACCGGTTCTTCGCAGTAGTCGTCGACGAGGTCGACGAACACGGCGGTTTCATCAACAAATTCGAGGGCGACGCGGCGCTGGCAATCTTCGGGGCCCCCAACGAAATTACCGATCACTGCGGCTCCGCGTTGGCCGCAGCCCGAGCCATTGCCCGACGGCTGGTGGTCGAAGTCCCCGAATGCAGTGCCGCTGTGGGTGTCGCCGCGGGACGCGCAGTGGCCGGCAACGTCGGTGCGAAGTCCCGATTCGAGTACACCGTCATCGGAGACCCCGTGAACGAGGCCGCTCGCCTCTCCGAACTGGCGAAGAACGCTCCAGGAGCGATCCTGGCGTCCAAAACGGCAGTCGACGGTGCCGCAGACGACGAAGCCCATCGTTGGGAATTCGGTGATTCGGTAACCCTCCGTGGACGCTCCGCGCAAACAGTCCTCGCGAATCCGAAAGATGTGAAAGTCACCGCCGACAAGCCTGTTGCCGTGCACGCCTGACCCGTATTTCCGGTCACCTCCATTGGTGTCGCCTAGGCATCGACCGCGAATGCGCGCGCGTTCG
>NZ_BAOX01000091.1:0-16158 GCF_000813105.1 Rhodococcus sp. BS-15
GCACTTATTCGCACCACTGCCGAAGGCACCTCAGCGGTGTGCTGTCGCGACGAAGTGGCGGGCGGCGGCGTCGACGATATCTGCTGGGGTGACGTCGATTTCGTCGTTCAACCACGCGATGACCAGTTCGGCGAGGCCGCCGATGAACAGCAGACCGTTGATTTCGGATTGTGGTTGCGGCCAGGCCTGTTCGCCGAACAGTTCGCGTGACTGCTCGGCTACCAGATGGGCGAACGCGCGCATGGACTTTCGTCGATAGTCCCGCAGTGAGTCGACGGCCAGTGACTCGATCATCGCGACGCGGCCCTTGCGTCGGTCGTCGGTGAGCACGCCGACGAACGCGCCGATGGCGTTGCGCACCTGTTCCTCGACGGTGGGCGCCGGGGAGTGCAGCGCGTCCAGAGCAGCGGCCCGGATCTCGTCGGATACCGACTCCACCACCTTCTCGAGCAAGTCCTCTTTGCTGGAGAAGTTCTGATAGAGGTAGCGCTCGGTCAGCTTGGCCTCCGCGCAGATCGCGGTCATGGTCGTGTTCTGGGCACCGGCCGTCGAGAACACCTCGAGTCCGGCTTCGAGCAGCCGCGCGCGACGGTCGGCGGTGCGATCGTCGGCACTCATGCCGTTGTAGCGGCGCGTCGGGGAAGCCATGGATAGATCTTGACAGAGGAAGCAGGTGTGACGCAGACTACATCCCATCTGACAGGGCACTCTGTCAGATTGACGGAGGTAGACGATGGCACGTGCTCTGGCTGCTCCACCTGCTGATTCAACGCTCCAACCGGTATACGGCGATGGCGGCATGCCCGTCGTGGGGCACACCCTCGAGTACATCCGAGATCCGCTGAAACTGCTCGGGAGTCGGTGGGAAAAATTCGGCGAGGTGTCGTGGCTGACGATGGCCGGGCAGAAGTGGATCACCGTTCTCGGTCCGGACGCATGCCAAGAGGTGTTGCAGAACGCAGACAAGGCGTTCGCAAACGGTGACGGCTGGTCGCTGCTGATCGGCCCGTTCTTCCACGGTGGTTTGATGCTGCTCGACTCCGACGAGCATCTGAAGCATCGACGAATCATGCAGCAGGCCTTCACGAGAGACCGACTCACCAAATCCGTCGAGGCGTTGAATCCAGTCACCGCAACCGGTTTGGACGCGTGGCAGGGCGGGCGCGACGTCCAGGTCTACCCGGCGCTCAAGGCGTTGACCCTGGAGGTGGCCACCAGCATCTTCATGGGCGGTGCCGAGGGCAGCACCGAAGCCGAGATAGCCGAGCTCAACTCGAGTTTCGTGGCGTGCGTTCAGGCCGCGACGTCGATCGTGCGCTACCGAGTGCCGGGAACGCGGTGGAAGCGTGGCCTCGATGGCCGCGCCATGCTCGAACAGTTCTTCCGGCGCTACCTACCAGCGCGGCGGGCCAACGAGACCGACGACCTGTTCTCGGTTCTGTGCCACATCGAGGGGAACGACGGCGAGCGTTTCTCCGACGACGAAGTGATCGACCACATGATCTTCCTGCTGATGGCCGCGCACGACACGTCGACGATCACGCTGTCGACGATGATGCAGTACCTCGGGCAGCATCCGGAGTGGCAGGACAAGTGCCGCGCGGAATCGGAGTCACTGGGAACCGATGCGCCGACGCTCGCGCAACTCGACGAACTGCACAGTGTCGACCTGGTGATGAAGGAATGCCTGCGGTTGGTCTCGCCCACTCCGGTGGTGGCGCGACGCGCTGTCAAGGACACCGAGGTGCAGGGAAAGTTCGTACCCGCGGGGACGTACGCGTCGGTCGCGCCGCACTTCACGCACCACATGGAGCAGTACTGGCCCGACCCCGAGAAGTTCGACCCCGGCCGGTTCGCCGACGACCGCCGGGAGGACAAGGTGCACCGCTACGCGTGGGAGCCGTTCGGCGGAGGCGTGCACAAGTGCATCGGCATGTTCTTCGCAGGTGCGGAGATCAAGACGATCATGCATCATCTGCTGCTGCGGTTCGACTGGTCGGTCGACCCCGATTACGTTGCGCCGCTGAACTTCACGTCGCTGCCCTTCCCGGAGGACGGGCAGCCCGTGCAGCTACGGAAGCGGTAGGTCTATCCGGCGCGGTCGGTGAGCCACCCGATGATGTTCGCGGTGATCTCGTCCCGGTTGGTCTCGTTGAGGATTTCGTGGCGCGCGCCGGGGTAGAGGGTGACGGTCACGTCGCTCATCCCGGCCTCGCGGTACCGGGCAGCGAGGGTCTCGATCAACTGTCCGCCGCCGGCGAGCGGGTCGTCGGTTCCCGAGGTGATGAGCAGTGGTAGGTCGGAGCGGATCTGCTGGAGATTGTGCGGGTCGGCCAGCTTGTCGGCCTCACCGAACAACGCGGGGACCGTCGACTCGGGGAGGTCGAATCCGCACAGAGGATCGGCGACGTACGCGTCCACTTCCGCCTCGTCGCGGGTGAGCCATTCGTATCCGGTGCGATGCTCGAAGGCGGCGTTGAACACGCTCAGATCGCCCGCGGGGGCGTCGGCCATCCCGGCCGCGAGGATGTTCAGCGTCGTCGATCCCGACAGCACCACGCCCTCGTACAAGTCGGATCGTTCGATCAGAACATGTTGCGCGGCAAACGAACCCATCGAGTGCGCGAACAAGAACAGGGGCAGGTCCGGGTACTCGCCCAGTAACGATTCGCCCAACTGCTCGATGTCGGCCCACAGACCCGCGAACGCTGCCGCACCGAAATCACCGGGGGTGTCGACGATCGACTGGCCGTGACCACGATGATCGGACGCGACGACGTGAAATCCGGCGTCGTTCAGGGCAGCGGCGAACCGGGCGTAGCGGCTGCCGTGTTCGGCGAGTCCGTGCGCGATCTGCACGACGCCGCGAGCCGGATCGGCAGACGTGGCCCAGGTGTACGTGCTGATCTCGATGTCGTCCTGCTTGGATACGAACGACGAAGCATTGGCCACGGGTGACTCCTCGAGACGGCGATGGGGACGAAACTCGAACTTATCTCCTATGCGCTGAGCCTCGGAGCGAAATGCTCGACGACGGGGAAGGGTTCGTAGAAGTGATGCAGCAGCGTCTTCCACTCCTGGTACTCGTCGGACTGCCTGAAGCCCTCGGTGTGGTCTTCGAGGCGTTCCCACTCCACCAGCAGCAGATACGTATTCGGCTGCTCGATGCCCCGCGAGAGGGTCAGGTTCACGAACCCCGGCATCGAGGAGATGATCGATTTCGCGTCGGCGAAGGCGGCTTCGAACTCGTCGGTTCGGTGAGGAATGACATGCAGGAGGGCGTGTTCGACGATCATCGGGACAGTATGCGAGGCGCAGCCCGGCGCCGGTTCGGCAGGCCCGAAGCCCTAGACGCCAGGAATTCCGAACGCCGTGGCCTTACGGACGCAATCCACCCGTGACACAGCACCGAGCTTGGCATAGATATTGGTCAGGTGGCGCTTCACCGTGGATTCCGTGATTCCGAGTTCTCGCCCGATCTGCCAGTTCGAACGCGCCTGGGCGAGCAGGTGCAGAACTTCGAGTTCTCTGGGCGACAACAGGTTCGGCGTTCCCGGCGTCTCGGAGTCGAGCGCCGAGCTGATCGAATCGCGAGACGTGGACAGCAGAATGTTGTCCGGACTGCGCTGGACGGAGTGCAGCCCGGCGATCAGTTGATCTCGCGCGACGGTTTTGGACAGAAATGCCGATGCCCCGGCATCGAGCAGGCTGCGCAACAGTTCGGCATCCTGATGCATCGACAGGACGACGATGGAGACGGTCGGTGCTGCGGCGCGAATCGCCGTCACCACCGCGTGTGCTCCTGGGCCCGGCATTTCGATGTCGACCACCGCGATATCCGGAACGTCTCGAGTAATCACCTCGATGGCGGTCGTTCCGTCCGGGCACTGCGCGACCACCGTGAACGCAGGGTCGGTCTCGATCAGCGCTGCGAGACCGTCGCGGAAGAGTGTGTGGTCGTCGGCGAGGATCACACGGATGGCGTGGCCGGTCACCATCGGTTCCTTCCGAGCGACTCGGCGGTGCGGTCGAGCAACGGCAGCTGAACCTCGACCGTGGTGCCGCACCCCGGATCGGCTGTGATCACGGCGCGCCCACCGAGCAACTCGGCGCGTTCGCGAATGGACGCCAGCCCACCCACGATCTTGATCGCCGTGACGGCTCCGACGTCGAAGCCGCACCCGTTGTCGCGGACGACGGCGCGCAGTCTGTCCTGCTGGGTGGCGAGTTCGACGGTGATCGTGTCGGGCTTCCCATGGACGACGGCGTTGCGGATCGCTTCTCGCAGCAGCAGGTAGAGCTCCTGGGCAACTTCGTCCGCCAGACCCGGTTCGTCCCCGTCCACCGTCACTTCGGAGACCGTTCCCTCGGGGACGGTCGATTCCAGGTAGGACGCCAACGACTGGCTCAGCGATTCGCCGCCCAACCGAACCCACAGGTCCGCCGACACCTGCCGAGTACTGTCGAAGCTCGACTTGATCGACTCGCGTGCGGTCGCGAGATGGGCTTGGGCTCGAACGGAATCGCGCGAGCGGTAGTGGTCGTAGAGGTCGAGTTGTTGGAGTGCAGCACCCATTCCGTGAGCGATACGGTCGTGTAGGTCGCGAGCGATCCGGCTACGTTCGTCCTGCTGCGAGGACAGAAGCTTCGTCAAGAGATAGTTGACGTACGGGATCGATCCGACCGCCAACCGTTCCTGGATCTCGCGTTGCAGAGCGGTTCCCAAGGCCACGACGGTATCGGTCGCGGTCGGTGGGTCGAATGCTTCGACGAGTACGGGAAACAGGGCTTCGAACATCAAGGTGGCCGCTGCCAGCGACTGGGTCGGGTGAATACCGGATTTCGCGCGCTGCTCACCGATGGCCTCGCTCGGATCGGGCGCGGGCAGCGTCGATGTCGGTGTCCCGAAGGCGGCGAACGCTGTTGCGACGACGCGCACGACGGCCTCGGCCTGACGCGTCAGCTGCAATTGCAACGATCGGTCGGTGAGTACCGGGCTTCCCGAACCGTCGAGAAGGGTGGTGTATGCCGCGACCGCTCGATCGACGAGTCGATTCGGCTCGACACTCACTTCGTTCGCCCCCGCCCTGGAGAACCGGACGGATCAGGCCCTGGAAAGCCTGATTCGCGACGCCGATCCCGATCGCGTCATATTAGCGGAACAAACAGCGCATTTGGTACCGAGGACACGGATACCCGCACGTCGAGGCGCTTCCGTTCGGAACTTCGCCCGAAGTGGTTCACCTGCTGTTCACCGGTGGTTCGCTGCGTGGTCGGGTCGGACCTCGATTCGCGGCGACCGGGTGTCGATCACAGCAACATGCACAGCGCGCCCGTGTGCGCACCGTATTGCGAGTACATGAAGGCGTGGTACGGGGTACGCGGATGCCATCGACGCGATCGTCCGGCGACCGCGCATGCGCCTATCGCCGCTACTCCACAGCCCAAGGCGAGGGCGGGGACGAGGAGACGTTCTTCCACCGTGAACGCCGAGACGACGAAGCCGACGGCGATGATCCCGGCCAGCGAAGCGACGATCAGACAGGTACCGCGTTCGCTCCACATCGCCAGCGTCGACCGTCCGGCGGCGCGGTCGCCCTCGACGTCGGACAGGTCCTTGGCCAGACCTCCGACTCCCATCCACGCGGACATGGCGACAGCGAACACGGCCACGGCCGGCGAGATCCCGATGCCGGCCGCACAGGCTCCGGCAGTGTAGGTGGCAAGTCCGCCTCCGATCACCGAGACCTGGACTCCCCACACACTGTTCTTCAACGGCGCGGGCCCGGCGGAGTACAGAAAGCCGAGGGCGACCATGACGAGCGCCGACACCAGGACAGATCGGCCGGCGACGCGCACAGAATCACACCCGCGCACGCAAGAACGGGGACGAGCTGGCGAGCAAGTCCCGCATCGAGTGTTCCCTGCGCAAGTGGCCGCGTGGAACCGTTCAACCGATCCTCGACGCGGTCGGCAAGACCGTTGAGCAGATAGATCGACCACGTGATGCACAGCCAACCCGCACAGCACAGTGCGACGGCCGTCCACCGGGGAACAGCTCCGGAGTCGAGCGAAGCCACGGCGACAACCGCGATAATCCGAAGCTGGAAGATGATCTGCACCGCGGGGCGAGCTTCGGACCAGGCGGAGCGGATCGACGACCGCAGCGGCCGATCGGGCGCACCGGTAGCGACAACGTGACTCGGCGATGCAGTGCTGGGACCGACTGTTCCACTAGCGGTGGCCATGCGTCGATCGTCTACGGCCGGGCGACGCACGTCTATGGCCCGAGGGTCGTAGTCCACTACGACCTTGGTCGTAGTGGAGGGTGCACCTTCGCGGCGACCCCATTGGCTTTCGGTGTTCTGCCACTTAGCTTTCGAGTTGTAACACCGCATTCGACGGAATCGGAACCCGGCGCACGAGAACGACAGTCGCCGACTCTCATCGGCCTACGAAGGTGGAATGCTCGTGAACACGGACTATGTCTGGTTGGCGCTCGGATGGATGGCTTTCATCGCCATCATCATCGTGGTGGTCGTCGTTGCACTGGTGGTCCTGGTACGCGGACGCCAGACGGCATCCCGCTCGGACGATCACCGCACGGTGCCGGCGAAGAACGACCCGGCGGAGTAGAACCCCGGACCCGATCTGTACCCCGCATTGCACCGTCGGAGCCGATGCGCGTCGCGCCTTCGGGGATTCCGACGCCAGCCCATGGGAGATCTGCGAGATGAATCGATTGACCGCCGCTCAGTCGGCGATGCTGTTCGACCAGATCGCCGAACCCACGGATGTGGGGAACAACGTCGTGGCGTCGGTGATCGTTGCGAGTGCGGCATCGGCGGCCGTGCACCGATCGGCGTGGGAGGACGCACTGCGACGCCACCCGGTACTGACGAGCCGAATTGTGGCTCACGACAGCGGGTTCCGATTCCAGACGGCCGACGGGTCGATGTCGGTCGACGTTGCTCGGGTGCCCGATGTGCGTGACCGGAGCGTGCGAGAGGACCTCGCGCTTCGTGCGATGCAACCGTTCGACCTGTTCGCCGGCCCCCTCGTCCGCGCGGCGGTCCGTTGTGACGGGCACCGTGCCGTGGTGTCGCTGGTGGTCCATCACATCTTGATCGACGTCGCTAGCGCACCACTGATTCTCAACGAATACTTCGCGAACCTGCGAGCGCTCGAATTCGGCGAACCGGGAACGACGATCGATCCAGGAGCGAACTTCGAGCAGTTCGTCGATGCCGAGCAGGCCTACCTGCGATCCGCCGACGCGGAAGCAGACCGAGCGTATTGGCGTGCTGCAGTCGAGGGCTACTCGAACGATCCGCTGGCCGATCTGCCGACCTCGACCGACCCCGCTCACGACCCTCTCGAACCGTTCGTGCGGTTCGAGGCCGAGCCCGACGTCGCCGACGCTCTTCGCGCACATGCGAAGTCCGCCGCTGTGTCGCCGGCCGCACTGTTCCTCGCAGCCTTCCAGCGCGCTCTCGCCGCCGTCTCGACCTCCAGCGCCGCCGACATCGCTGTCGGAATGCCGGTGCTGCAGCGCGACGAACGACATCTGACGACGCTGGGCAGCTTCACCCAACTCGCAGTGGCGCGTTCGCGTGTGGGACTCTCGTTCGACGACGACCTTCGGGAAGCAGGCGCGGCCATTGCGGGTGCCAGGCGCCACGGACGTCTTCCGCTCTCGGAGTACGCACAGTACGCCGACGAACCGGCACACCTGACTCGCACCACCTTTCTCTACGAGCCGTCACATCTGGCGTTCGGCACTGCCTTCGTTCTCGGCGATCGATGGGAATTCGATCTGTCGGGTTATCGGGCGAACCCGTATCCGGTGCCCTCTCAGACCGGCCAGTTCGATCTGAGATTCCAGGTCGGACTGGTACACGGAAGATATGTCTGTGCAGTGCATTTCGGACCGCGGCATCACCGTGCCGCAGTGCTGATCGCCGAACACATCCGAGACGATCTTCAGCGCATATCGGGACCGGAGTCCATCGCTTTCGTCGAACCGGGTCGCTTCGGTTCGGGTTGGGTGCATCCGGCCGATCGCGAGCCTGCCCCGCCACCTGCCGATGTGATCGCACGAATCGGAGACATCGCGCGTTCGCACCCCAACCGTTCCGCAGTGTCGTCCGGTTCGGACCGGCTGAATTACGCAGACCTGTGGCATTCGGCGAGTCGGGTGGCCCGTCTGTTGAGCGGTCGACGGGGCGAGCTCGTGGCCGTGTCGATGCCGAAAGAGCCCGACGCCGTGGCCGCAATGCTCGGGGTGATGTTGTCCGGCAACGCTTTCGTCGTCGTCGATCCGACGTATCCCGAGCAGCGCCGTGCCATCATGCTCGCCGGCATCGACGTGGTCGTCGTCGCTACCGGTACGAGGGGCGCGATTCCCGAGACGTTCGCAGGGGCCGTCATCGAACACGGCGGTGCGGTCGGGAGTCCCACGGCCGGTGCACTTCCGATACCCGACCGCACACCTCCGACGCGTGCTGCATACGCCGTTCACACCTCGGGATCGACCGGACGGCCGAAAAGGGTGCTCGTCGGGCGCACCGCTCTGGCGTACTCCACGGCTGCCCGCGATGTCGTGTACGACGAAGAGCCGCAACGCTTTCTGCACCTGTCGTCGCTGTCGTTCGACAGTGCATACGCCGGTCTGTTCTGGACGTTGGTGCGGGGCGGTGAGCTGTTGCTCGTCGACACCGGGGAACCGCGCTCGACCGCAGAACTGGCCGATATCGTCGCCCATCGGGGTGTCACCCACGTACTTGCCATCCCGTCGCTGTACGAGGCACTGCTCGACGAGTCCGCGAGCCTGTTCTCGCTGCGACAGGTGATCGTCGCGGGCGAGGAGTGCACCGAGGCTCTGGTCGATCGACACCATGCGAGACTTCCCGGTGCCACACTGACCAACGAGTACGGCCCGTCCGAAAGTGCGATCTGGTCGACCGCCGATCACGTCGCGGCGAGTGAGCCGGTCACGATCGGGCGAGCAGTCCCCGGTATCGGTACTCGCGTGGTCGACGAGTCCGGTCGCCCGGTCCCGGCAGGCACGCCAGGAGAACTTCACCTGACCGGCACACTGGCGTACGGATACGACGGCGACCCGCGCGCAACGGCCGACAAGTTTCGGCCCGATCCGTGGGGGACCGGCGGACGGCGGGTGTACGCAACCGGGGATCGAGTGCGGATCGGATCCGACGGTCGGCTGTTGTTCGACGGCCGAGTCGACGAGCAATTCAAGATCTCCGGGTTTCGTATCGAACCGCGCGAGGTCGAAGCGGTGGTGCGTCGGATCACCGGGCATCAGTGCGTCGCAGGTGTCGCGACGGGGCCTGGTGGACGCCGCGACCTCGTCATCGCCGTCGACGATGCCGTGTTCGCAGACATGGATGTCGAAGCGATGCTCTCGCGCATTCGCGAGGAGGTGCCTGCACATCTCGCTCCGCGCGCTGTGCGGGTCGTCGAGTCCATCCCGCGCAATGTCAACGGCAAGGTGGACAGGCGTGCGGTCGCGGCATTGTTGTCCGAGGTCGCGGTCCCGACGACCGAGCGCGATGCGGCCGATGTGCCCTCGACCGACACCGACGGCCTACTCCTGGATGCGGTTCGGCATGCGTTGTCGCGAGAGGTCGACGCGAGTCGAACGTTCGTCGAGCACGGCGGTGACTCGATCGCCGCTATGCGGGTCGTGGGATTTCTGCACCGACGGGGTGTGCAGCTGTCACCTCGCCGACTTCTGGCACCGGTAACGCTATGCGAACTGTCGCTCGTCGCCGGACAGGAGGTGGTTCCCTCGGTCCGGCCCACCGGCGATCGGACGGATGCGCTCGCCACCAGCCGTGCTCAACGAGCGATGCTGCTGCAGACCGCGCAGGCGTCGTCCCCGGGGGTCTACGTCGAGCAGTTGGTGCTCGAACTGTCGGGTGATGTCGACGTGGTCCGCTCGCCGCCGCGTGGCGAGCCGTGTTCGACGCCTTCCCTGTCCTCGGTGCGCACGCCACTGCGGCCCCGTACCTCACTCTCGACACCGGACGAGCAGGCACCGTTCCGATCGACGTCCGCCACGAGGTCGTGAATTGGACCGACGTGCTGACCGAAGATCGTGTGCGCGGCTTCACCCTGCCGGTCGACCCGCTCTCGCGGGTGCTGATTGCGCCTCACGCGGAAGGTGTGCGGGTCCTGTGGACTCATCACCACGCAATCGCCGACGGTTGGTCCCTTCCGGTGATAGTCGGCGGCCTCGCGGCCGCGTACCGCTCGGGCGACGTCGGCGAGAGGCAAGCCGGATTCGAGTTCTCGGCGGACGAGTCGAACCCGAGCTCCGCTGCGATCTTCTCCGGACTCAGACCCAGCGACGAACCGGCGAGAGCACCGGAACCATACGGCGACACCGCTGCTCGCGTGTCGAAGTCCGCGAAGCGCTGCACATCGCGCAGCAGCGGATGGGTGTGCGCGAGCAGATGATGCGCCAGCAACACCGGCTGCGCGGCCTGCGAATGCGTCTTGCCCGGCATGACGGCCGTCGGATGCGCCGCTGCCTGTGTGGCCAACGCGTCGACCACATCGAGAACGCCGACCGACACCCGGCGGATGGCGTCGCGCAACCACATGCGGAACAGCGTGGCCACCTGGTCGTTGCGCGACCGGCCCGCACGCAGTCGGCCACCGACCTCGGGTCCGACGCGATCGATCAGACCGCGTTCGAGAGCGCCGTGCACGTCCTCGTCAGATTCGGCTGCGACGAACTCGCCCGAGGCGACATCGTCGGCGAGGCGCTGCAAACCGTCGAGCATGGTCTCGAGGTCCTGCGGGGTGAGCAGTCCGGCACCGTTCAGCACACGAGCGTGCGCCATGGATGCGCGGATGTCGTAGGGCGCGAGAACCCAGTCGAAGTGCGTCGACTTGCTCAGCGCTGCCATGGCGGCGGCCGGCCCGGATGCGAATCTGCCGCCCCAGAGCGAACCTTCGTTGGTTCCGTGCGAGGTCTCCGAATTCGTCACAGGCCCAGATCCCGCTTCGCGGCGATCTTCGACGAGAGTCCGTGCAGCTGAACGAATCCCTTGGCCGCGGACTGGTCGAACGTGTCGCCCTCGTCGTAGGTGGCGAGATTGAAGTCGTAGAGCGACTCGCCACTGCGGCGTCCATTGACGATGATACCGCCCGCGTGCAGAACCAGGCGAATGTCGCCGGAGACGTGCTCCTGCGTGTGCTGCACGAACGTGTCGAGAGCGCCCTTGAGCGGGGAATACCACAGGCCGTCGTACACCAGCTCCGCCCACTTCTGGTCGGTGTGGCGCTTGTAGCGACCGAGTTCGCGCTCGAGTGTCACGTGCTCGAGCTCCTCGTGGGCGCGGATGAGCACCATCGCACCGGGCGCCTCGTAGATCTCGCGACTCTTGATGCCGACGAGCCGATCCTCGACCACGTCCAAGCGGCCGACACCCTGCGCACCCGCACGAGTGTTGAGCTCCTGAATCGCTTCGAGTACCGAGACTGGCCGGCCGTCGATCGCGACGGGACGACCCTTGTCGAACGAGACGACGATCTCGTCGGGAGCCTGGAAGTTGACCGTCGGATCCTCGGTGTAGTCGTAGACATCCTTGGTCGGCGCATTCCACAGGTCCTCGAGGAAACCGGTCTCCACCGCGCGCCCCCAGACGTTCTGGTCGATCGAGAACGGCGACTTGGTGGTCACGTTGATCGGGATGTCGTTCTCCTCGGCGAACTTGATCGCCTTCTCGCGCGTCCACGCGTAATCGCGAACCGGAGCCAACACCTCGAGCTCGGGGGCGAGGGTGTTGAAGCCGACCTCGAACCGAACCTGATCGTTGCCCTTGCCCGTGCATCCATGTGCGACAACGGTTCCGCCGTGCGCCCGCGCGTTCTCCACGAGGTGCTTGACGATCAACGGACGGCTGATGGCCGACACGAGCGGATACCGATCCATGTACAGCGCGTTGGACTGCACCGTCGGCAAGCAGTACTCGTCGGCGAACTCGTCCCTGGCATCGACGACGACGGATTCGACTGCGCCGCAATCGAGTGCGCGCTGACGCACGACGTCCATGTCCTCGCCGCCCTGCCCTAGATCGATGGCGACGGCGACGACCTCCTTGCCGGTCTCCCTCCCGATCCAGCTGATGGCGACGGAGGTGTCGAGTCCGCCGGAGTAGGCGAGGATGACGCGTTCGGCCATGGTGTTCAAGCTCCTTCGTTGTTCTTGTTGCGCATGATGGGTAACCGGATCTCAGTTACCGCGTCGAGCAAGCTTTTCGATCTTGTCTGCAACCTCGCCACCGGTATGTGGCTCGCGGGCGATCAACAGAATCGTGTCGTCACCGGCGATGGTCCCGACGATCTCGGGCATCGCAGCGCGATCCAGAGCGCTGGCCAGGTAGTGCGCCGCGCCGGGTGGGGTCCTGAGGACGGCCTGGTTACCGCTGTGATCGGTTGACACCAGCAACTCCCCCAGCAACTTGAGGAGACGGTCGGTGCCGCCGGACACTCCGCGGACCGGGCTGCCGTCCTCGGGCACGACGTACACCCCCACTCCACCGTCGGGTGCGCGCAGTTTCACCGCACCCAATTCCTCGAGATCCCGCGAGAGCGTGGCCTGGGTGGTGTCGATCCCCTCGGCCGCGAGCAACGACGCCAGCTGCGGTTGACTGCGCACCTGATGCGTGGCCAGCAACGCGATGATCCGTGCCTGCCTGCCCGCGCGGGTCGACGCGGTCAACGGCACCGCAGTGACGTCCTCGCTCATGGTCGTCGGGCCTGCTCGAGGAGCCACACCAGCAGCGCCTTCTGCGCGTGCAGGCGGTTCTCGGCCTCGTCCCAGACCACGCTCTGGGGACCGTCGAGCACCTCGTCGGTGATCTCCTCGCCGCGATGTGCGGGGAGGCAGTGCAGCACAACGGCGTCCGACTGGGCTTTCGAGAGCAGATCGGAATCGATGCGATACGGCCGGAACGGAGCGACGCGATCGAGACCGTCGTTCTCCTGGCCCATCGACGTCCAGGTGTCGGTGACGAGCGCATCGGCACCGCTCGCCGCCTCGACCGGGTCCTCGGTGATGGTGATGGTGGCCCCGGTCTCCTCGGCGCGCGCATGCGCCGCGTCGAGAACGTAGCCGAGCGGAGCGAAATCCTTGGGCGCGGCGATCCGCACGTTCAGCCCGGCCGTCACTCCGCCGATGAGCAGCGAGTGCGCCATGTTGTTGGCACCGTCACCGAAGTAGGCCAAGGTGCGGCCCTGCAGATTTCCCTTGTGCTCGATCAGGGTCTGCAGATCCGCCAGAACCTGGCAGGGGTGGAACTCGTTGGAGAGCGCGTTGACGATCGGAATCGTTGCGCCGGTGGCCATCTGCTCGAGCCGCTTCTGCCCGAACGTGCGCCACACGACCGCCTCGACATAGCGCGAGAGAACCCGCCCCGTGTCCTGCAGCGTCTCCTCGCGACCCAGCTGGGTGTCGCGGCCTGTCACGACGACGGCATGACCACCCAACTGAGCGATGCCCATCTCGAACGAGAAGCGAGTACGCGTCGAGTTCTTCTCGAAGATGACACCGATCCCCTTGGGGCCCTCGAGCGGACGCTTCGAGAACGGTGCACGCTTGAGCTCTGCTGCCAGAGCAAGGATTTCGCCTTGCTGCTCAGGCGTGATGTCGTCGTCCCGGAGAAAGTGCTGAACGGTCATGGCTGATGAGCCTCCTGTGCTGCGTCGAGAATTGCCGGTAACGCCGTCACGAACGACGCGGCTTGCTCTTCGGTGATGATCAACGGTGGCGCGAGCCGGAGCACGTCGGGCTGTGCCGCGTTGAGGAGGAAGCCTGCCTCGCGCGCCGCCGCTTCGGCCGCCGGTGCGACGGCGGCGGTGAGGACAACGCCGAGGAGAAGACCCGAACCGCGCACATGGCTCACCAGAGGGTGATCGAGACCCTCGATGGAGTGCGCGATGGCCTTGCCGATGCTGTCCGCGTGCGAGATCAGATCCTCGTCGGCAATGGTGCGCAGGACGGCCAGAGCCGCCGCAGCGCATACGGGGTTACCACCGAACGTGGTGCCGTGCTTGCCCGGATGCAGCAACTCTCCTGCCGCACCGATGCCGATGCAGGCCCCGATGGGCAGGCCACCGCCCAGACCCTTGGCGAGCGTGATCACGTCGGGCACGATGCCGACCGACTGGTGGGCGTAGAACCATCCCGTTCGGCCGATACCGGTCTGCACCTCGTCCAGGACCAGCAGCGCACCGTGCTTCGCGGTGATCTCCCGCGCCGCAAGGAGGTATCCCTCGGGCGGAACCACCACACCGCCCTCGCCCATGATCGGTTCGAGAAACACTGCGGCGGTGTCGGAATCGACGACGGCTGCCAGCGCGGCGACATCGCCGTACGGAACATGGTGCACGCCTGCAGGCATCGGCTCGAACGGGATCCGCTTGTCCGGCTGACCGGTCAGCGCGAGAGCACCCATCGTCCGTCCGTGAAAGGACTTCTCGGCTGCCACGATGTTGGGGCGGCCGGTCAGGCGAGCGATCTTGAAGGCAGCCTCGTTGGCCTCGGTGCCCGAATTGCACAGGAACACCCGGCCGGTGGATCCGGCACCGAGGTGCGCGAGCAATTGCTCGGCCAGCGCGATACCGGGTTCTGTCGCATAGAGATTCGAGGTGTGACCCAGGGTGGACAGCTGAGTGGTGACCGCCTCGATCACCGCCGGATGGGCATGTCCGAGGATGTTCACGGCGATACCCGCGAGCAGGTCCAGATACTGCTTTCCGTCGGCGTCCGTCACCACCGCACCCTCACCGCGCACGAGCGCCACGCGCGGAACACCGTAGTTGTCCATCAACGAATTCGACCACCGCTGCTGCAGATCGAGGGTGGACTCGGTGCCGGTCATGGCGTGACTCCTGACGTAGAAGAGTGATCGGGGGTGACCATGGTGCCGATTCCCTCACCGGTGAACAGCTCCACCAGCACCGAATGTTCGACGCGACCGTCGATGACATGAGCCGACGGAACACCGGCTCGAACCGCCCGCAGGCAGGCTTCCATCTTCGGCACCATTCCGGCATCGAGCGAGGGCAGCAACGCCTCGAGCGTGGACGCGTCGATCTCGGAGGTCAACGAGTTGCGATCGGGCCAATCCGTGTACAGGCCTTCGACATCGGTGAGCACCACCATCTTCTCGGCGCCGATGGCACTGGCGAGCGCCGCTGCCGCAGTGTCGGCGTTGATGTTGTGGACGACGCCGTCGCGATCCGGAGCGATGGTGGACACCACCGGAATGCGCCCTGCTGCAATGAGATCGAAGACCGCTGCGGGGTTCACCGAGGTGACGTCGCCGACGAGGCCGATGTCGGTCTCGATGCCGTCGACCAGCACGGTGCGACGCGTCGCGGTGAACAGGTGCGCGTCCTCACCGGAGATTCCCACGGCGTAGGGACCGTGACCGTTGATCAAGCCGACGAGCTCGCGCCCGACCTGCCCGAACAGCACCATCCGCGCGACGTCCATGACCTCGGGCGTGGTGACGCGGAATCCGCCGCGGAATTCACCTGCCAGGCCGAGTCTGGTCAGCATGGCCGAGATCTGAGGCCCGCCGCCGTGAACGACGACCGGATGGATTCCGACGGTGCGTAGAAATACCATGTCGGCCGCGAACGCCCGCTTCAGATCGTCGTCGATCATGCGTTTCCGCCGTACTTCACGACGACGATCTTGCCCGAGAATCGCTGCAGCCAGGGCAGAGCTTCGGCGAGGGTGAAGGCTTTCTGCGCGGCCGTCAACTGCTGTGCGGCCGAGGTCATGACGAGTACGCCGAATTCTCTTCGACGTACGCGTGCGAGAGATCGGTGGTTCGAATGGTGGCCGACCCGGCGCCGAGACCGAGATCGATGGTCACCGCGATGTCGACGCCGGACAGATCGACTTCCCGAGCTCCCGGCGCTCCCACGCCGTCGATGCACACCGGATTGCCGTTGAAGGACACGGCGATTCGATCCGGATCGAGCTCGATCGGGGCGATACCGATTGCCGCGAGCACCCGACCCCAGTTGGGATCCGACCCGAACAGGGCCGTCTTGGTCAGCGAGTCCCTGGCGACCGCGCGCGCGCCGATCAGGCGTCGTCCTCGCTCATCA
>NZ_BAOX01000090.1:0-891 GCF_000813105.1 Rhodococcus sp. BS-15
CCCCGGACCCGCCCGCGCCGAGGCGATGGCGTCGGACATTCCGAAGCGTCCGAGGAACACCGGCTGGCCCACCGTGACGATCACGTCCCACGCCTCGATCGTGCACTCCCGCAACTCAGTCGACATCCTGCTCGCCACTGATCGCGCCGTCTCGCACGCATCGGCCACCCCACGGTCCAGGGCCCCTGCCCCCGGCCAACGCCGCGAGATCGGCCGCCGACTGCGCCTGATGACGAGCACCCACCGCCGAGCCGACGTGGACCACCATCACGACGACCGCAATCAACGCCGACATCGCCATCGCCGCCAACACCGTCGCCCCACCCTCGTCGTCCTGCATTCTCATTCGGGCGCACTCGGTTCCGCAGCAGCAACCGCCTCCGCCGACAGCGTCAATCCCGGCAACGGACTCGCCACCTCCACCCGCGCGACGAAGTACTCCCCATCATCCGTGACGGTGACCCGCGCACCGTCTGGCGCAACCCGCTCCCCCACCGAGACAGCCCGGGCCGCATCCCCTCTCGCCGCCAACCGAGCTGCCTCCCTGGCCGCATCGACGCACCCGATATGCATCGTCACCGACACGATCGCCCCGATACACACCACGATCACCGCGACGATGGACGCGATCGCGAACGCCGCCTCCACCGTCACGGCACCGTCGTCATCGCCCAAGCTCAGACGGCTGTGTTCAACGCTCGATCGATGATCCCGGTCAACGCCGACACGATGCTGTCGCCGGTCACCACCGTGTACAGCACCGCCCCGAATGCCGCGGCCGCGATGGTGCCGATCGCGTACTCCGCCGTCGACATGCCATCGTCCTCCACTCCGAACAGAACGATTCGAGTCTTCAACTCCTGCAATGCGTTCTCGATCATCTCGATTTCC
>NZ_BAOX01000089.1:0-15467 GCF_000813105.1 Rhodococcus sp. BS-15
CCGCCCGAGGGCGGTTGGCCGATCGTCGTCTACGGGCACGGCACCACCGGAGTACAGGCCGATTGCGGACCCACCCTGTACCCCGACCTGCTCGGCTACCAATTCGCTGTGCAGGACTTCACCGAACTCGGCTACGTCACCGTGCTGCCCGACTACCAGGGCCTGGGCACCGGCGGCGGCACCCACCCGTACCTGGAACCGCGCACCTCGGGACACAACATGATCGACGCGGCCCGCGCAGCACACACCGCACTGCCCGAGGTATCCACCCGCTGGGCCGCTGTCGGGTTGTCACAGGGCGGCCAAGCAGCCTGGGCTGCAAACGAACTCGCTGCCAGCTACGGTCAGGGCCTCGACCTGGTGGGATCGGTGTCGCTGTCGCCGCCGACGGACCTGAAGCCGCTGGTGCAGGCCGGAATGGACGGAACCCTCACCACACCGCAGAAAGAACTGATGCCGTCCGTGCTCTACGGTGCACAGCAGGTCGACCCCACCATCGACCCGAAGAATTACAGTGGCAGCGTCGCCGAAGAGAACAACGAGCTCCTGCTCACCTGCTCCGGCGGAGACGTCGAAGGCAAGCAGCGAGCCGTCGAGGCGATGGCACCGGACGAATTCGCTGCCGACTCTGCACAATCCAAGCAACAGCTGCTCGACGTGATCGATCGCTACACACTCCCTCAGGTGCGAACCGAGGTGCCGATGTTCGTGGCCTACGGCGCGAAGGACGACATCGTGCTGCCGCAGTGGACCGCCGAGGGAGTCCGAAAGGCTTGCGCCCTGGGCGATCCGATCGTCGCGCAGGAACAGCCCGAGCAGGGTCACGACGTCAGCGACGAAGCAGCCATGCAGTTCCTGGCTGCCGTGTTCGCAGGACAATCGGTGCCCAGCACATGCTGACGACCGGCTCCGCGATGGAGAGAATCACCGAGTACACGCACGACGGTTTTGTGTTCGACGTCCTCGACCAAGGCCCGCTCGACGGCCCGATCGTGTTGCTGCTGCACGGATTTCCCGAGCGGGCATCGTCATGGTCAGCCGTGATGGCCATCCTGAACGAGCACGGATTCCGCACTGTTGCACCGGATCAGCGTGGGTACTCACCGCGGGCCCGGCCGAAGCGGCGTCGGGACTATCGCGTCGGAGCGTTGGTCAGCGATGTCGCGGCCTTGATAGAGGTGATCGGAAGACCGGTTCATCTGGTGGGACACGACTGGGGAGCGAACATCGCCTGGGTCACCGCAGGCCGACACCCTCGGCTCGTTGCGTCGCTGACGGCGTTCTCGGTTCCGCACCCGGGCGCCTTCATGACTGCCCTGCTCACCTCGAAGCAGTTCCGACTTTCCTGGTACTTCGCGTTCTTCCAGCTGCCGATCCTGCCGGAACGATGGATGACGAGACCGGGCAAGAGGGCCGAGAAGTGGTACGAGAAAAGCGGAATGAGCGAATCCGATCTCGCCCGAACCGAGGAGGAGGTCGTCGACTACGGGGCCATGCACCACGCGATCAACTGGTACCGCGGACTGCCGTTCTCGAACCCGGGCATCGGCCGTCTGCGCATCACCGTGCCGACGTCGATGGTGTGGAGTGACGGAGACACGTTCATCGGACGATCCGCCGTCGAGGGTGCGCAACGCTACGTCGATGCCCACTACACATCGACGGTGTTACCTGATGTGTCGCACTGGATTCCGACCCAAGCACCGGATGCCGCTGCTGCCGCGATCCTGACCAACGCCGAACTCGCAGTTACGCAGGGTTTCGGGTCCGATTCGTCTGCATAACTGCGAGCTCGTCGGCGCTGGATCAGCTGGTCTGGGTCTCGATGGTTCGCTGTGTGTTGTCGTGGGCGATCTCGATCTTGCGCGGCTTGGCACGGGCTGCGAGGGGAATCGTCACCGTCAGCACGCCGTTGTCGTAGGACGCCGAGATCTTCTCCGCGTCGACACCGTCACCGAGCGAGAGCTGCCGGCGATACGTTCCGGCGAATCGCTCCGACGAAAGCCACTGCACGCCATCACTGGTGGGCGCGGTGCGATGCGCGGTCAACGTGAGAGTGCCACGATCGACGTCGACATCGATCGAGCCCGGATCGACACCGGGCAGATCCGCATTGAGAACGTAGTGGTCATCGAGTTTGTACAGATCCATCGGCATGAACCTGGGTGCGCGGTCCGAACCACTGGTCGCGCCGAGCATCCCGGCAGCAATCGAGTCGAGGTCACGGAACGGATCGAAGCGAAGCACAGCAACCACCTCCTGTACGACGATGCGTCCGCCCCAGCGGCGGGCCGCCTCTCACTGTGCGAGACCCAAATTAGCACTCTCTGCCCGAGAGTGCCAAGAGGGAATTGCTACGCAGTGGTGCGATTGAGTGCCGCCCATGGCACTCGACCACACCACTGCCGCAGGCACTTACAGGCGTTCGACGATGGTGGCGTTCGACAGACCGCCCGCCTCGCACATCACCTGCAGACCGAACCGCTGCTCACGTTCAGCGAGGGCGTGGACCATCGTCGTCATGATGCGCGCACCGCTGCCGCCGAGAGGATGACCGATCGCGATGGCACCGCCGTTGACGTTCACCTTGCTCAGGTCCGCGCCGGTCTCCTTGGCCCACGCAAGCACAACAGACGCAAAGGCCTCGTTGACCTCGAACAGGTCGATGTCATTCATCGTCAGCCCGGCCTTGGCGAGCACCTTCTGCGTCGCCGGGATGACGGCGGTGAGCATCATGAGCGGATCGTCGCCGACCACGGCGAAGCTGTGCAGCCTGGCCATCGGCGTGAGGCCGAGCTCCTTCGCCTTCTCGCTGGTGGTAATCATGACCGCTGCGCTACCGTCGTTGACCTGACTTGCGTTGCCCGCGGTGATGTTCCACCCGATCTGCGGAAAGCGGGCAGCCGCTGCTTCGTCGTAGTACGCAGGACGTAATCCGGCCAGGGTCTCGAGCGTCGACCCGGCACGGATGCCTTCGTCGCGGTCGAGCTCACGGATAGCGCTGACCTCTCGCTTGAAGCGTCCCTCTTCGGTTGCCGCCGCGGCCTTCGCGTGACTGGACAATGCGAACTCGTCCATCTCGGTGCGGCTGATACCCCACTTCGCCGCGATCAATTCGGCACTGATTCCCTGTGGCACGAGACCCTCGGGGTACCTCTCGGCGAATGCAACTCCCGCAGGATCTTCGGTACCGATCATGTTGGAGCCCATCGGGATTCGACTCATGGACTCCGACCCGGCCGCTATCGCCAGATCGTATGCACCCGAGATCACGCCCTGCGCCGCGAAGTGAATCGCCTGCTGACTGCTTCCGCACTGACGATCCACCGTGGTGGCAGGCACAGATTCGGGATATCCCGCCGCCAATGCAGCGCGTCGGGTCATGTTCGACGCCTGATCCCCTACCGCGGTGACGACTCCGCCGATGACGTCGTCGATCTGGATCGGATCTATTCCGCTGCGCTGCAAGACTTCCCACAGGCTGTGGGCCATCAGGTCCACAGGATGCTCGGGATGCAAAGTGCCATTCGCTTTACCCCGTCCGACCGGGGTTCTGACTGCCTCGACGATGACTGCGTCTCTCATGACGGCTCCTTGTCCGATCGATCCGTTCCTGTCGGATCGCTGACGCCACCGTACGATCTGGCTATAGTTTTGTAAAGTCAGTAGGATCGTGACATGCCACTCAACATGGACGGCCCCCTGTCCGACCTCGGCAGCTGGACAGCCGGCGACCGCTGCTCCATCGCACGCGCGCTGTCGGTGGTCGGCACCCGATCCACCATGCTGATCCTGCGCGAGGCGTTCTACGGCACCACCCGCTTCGACGACTTCAGCCGACGCGTCGGCATCACCGACGCCGCCAGCGCAGCACGACTGAAGGAACTGGTGGACGTGGGCATCTTCGTCAAACAGCCCTACCGCCCCGACAAAGGACGGACGCGCTACGAGTACATCCTGACGAAAATGGGGGAAGACCTGCTGCCCGTCGTGCTCGGGTTGATGCAATGGGGCGACGAGTATCTACAGGACGATGACGGTCCGCTCAATGTGGTTGACGCGCAGGGAAACCCAGTGCACGTCCGCATCACCGACGACGACGGTTCGGAAGTGCCGATCAACGAACTGAGAGTGCGCATCGCGTAGCTACCGCTACTCGAATCGGAGAAGCACCCACACAGCGGGCACGGCGCGTAGCCTGCTGCTCATGGGCGATGATCGGAGTGCTGCACCGGAGGCCTATCCGCGAGCGAAGTCGCGGAAGCTACCGGGGAGCGTGGAACCAACCCAGGAGGGCCAGGCGCTGGAGTCGGACGCGTCGCTATTGGACCGCACTCCCAAGTACGATCCGAACACGGGGATAGTCCACTGAGCGAGTCATCCTGATGCGCTGGACCACAATACCCCCAGATGTTGCACCTGGACTTCCGTGTCGACACCGTCGAACAACTCGACGAAGAGCACTCGCGCGCGATCGAATTGGGTGCGCGACTGTTGCGGGATCTGCGAGATGACCCACAAGAGCCGATCCGAATCTATGCCGACCCGGCCGGCCACCCCTTCTGCATCTTCGTGGGGGGATGAACCCAGCGCACATCCACGCCCCTCACATGAATTCACGCCCGCTACAGGGGGTGTGGACTACGACGAAGGGCGTTAATGCTGCTGCATCCTGCGCATCAGCTCCCCACATTCGGATACCCGACGCCGATCGGAGTCAGAAATCCAAAACCGGGGAGCCGATCCGCGGCGAAGGCGACCACGCCCACCAACTCGCCAGTCAGCCGGGCATCGAGTGGTGTGGTCAAGTGCCGCCCGGGGCACTCAACCACACCACTGCCGCAGGCACTCAGCCCAATTGCACTGTTGCCGTAGCGCGGTGACCGAAGATTCGCTTGCCCTCGAATGTCGCGCCCAGTGAGATCACTGCAGTACGCGTCGCCTCGTCCTTGGACTTGATCTTGCCGGTGAAGACGATTTCGGCGGCCTTGTGGGTGTCCACCGGGATAGGGGTGGTGAAGCGGACGGTGTAGTCCTTCACAGCACCCGGGTCGCCGAGCCACTCGGTGATGTAACCGCCACCGACGCCCATCGTGAGCATCCCGTGAGCCAGCACGTTCTCGAGATCGATCAGCTTGGCGAACTGCTCGCTCCAGTGAATCGGGTTCGCATCGCCGGCCACGCCCGCGTAGTTGACCAGATCACCGCGGGTCAGGCGCACCGTGCGCGACGGCAGTTCGTCTCCGACGTTCACGTCGTCGAACTTCTGCGCCGGCCGACCCCGGTACTCCTCGATGATCAGCGGCTCGTGTTCCTGCGGAGTGGACAGAGTGTCGTGCTCACTCGAATCGGCACCGCTGGTATCGGTCGTCGCGCCGAACATCACCAGATTCTGCGCGGACTCGGCGATGGCCGGATCGATCTCGCCGGACCGACCGACGAGGAGCGTGGTGTACGTGGTCTGCACCAGTTCGTTCTTCTGGTTGGACACGACGTTCTTGGTGACCATCATGTCGCGACCCATGACCGTCTTGAACGAGTCGAGCGAGACATCGCACGTCAGCTGATCGCCGGCAAGGATCGGCTTCTGGAACACCAGCACCTGATCGGTCTGCAGAATCTGGCTCAGGTCGTAGCCCTCGGCGATGGACTGGAGAAGCTTCTTCTGCGCGAGGGTGCCGACCAGCGACATGAACGTCAGAGGTGCGACGAGGGCACTGTGACCCAGCGCGGCCGCGGCGTCGCCGTCCCAGTGGGCCGGATGGAAATCCTGGACGGCACGGGCGTATTCACGGACCTTCTCGCGGCCCACCTCGTAATAGTCCTCGGTGCGGTAGTGATAACCGACCATGCTCCGCGCATGTTCCGCCGGATCGAACGCCTCCCCGTCGGTTGCTGCCATACCGGACTCCGCTACCTGCTCTGCCACTGTTGTCCCACCGTCTCGTACCCCACTGTTCACCATTACCCGAGCAACCTACCCAACAACGACGTTCGTTGGCCAGGCCGGCAGGTTCAAGCCGAACGGTGTCGCGGAGTGTCCTGGTACCCCACCACACCCACCATCGAGGCGTGTTGCGACGGCGCAACGGTGGTGATCGAGGCATCACGCGGGCGTTGTCGACGCGACGCGACCGCGTCGACGGCCATCAGAGCCGCACCGTGCGCGGTGAGAGACTCCGGGTTGGCCGGCGCGACGACCGGCAGCATCAGATCACGACGAAACAGGCGCCGCAGCGTCGGGATGTTGGCGCAGCCGCCGACCATCACCAGGGCGTGCACGGCACAGGGTGCGTCGACGATGACACTGGCCACCCAGTCCTCCAACGAGCGAATGCTGCGCTCGAGGACATCGTCGAAGGTGTTGCGCCACAGCCTGACCGGACCACCGATGAAGGGTCCGGCGACTTCCGCCACCCGCAGTCGAGACAGCTGCTCGCGTGCCGTGCGGACCGACACCGTCAGTTGTGCTCGGGCGTGATCGGACGCCAACTCGTCCGCTCCGTACGTCGAGAGCAAGTAGCGTGCGACCTGCTCGTCGCAGCTGTTGCCTCCGAACAGCGTGGTGCGCACCGAACTGAAGACCGTACCGGTGACCGGGTCCGCGACGGACACCGTGGTACCGGATGCCCCGACGTCACAGACCGCGACGGTACGAGCGCCCTCGAGCTGGCCCGTGCCCCGCAGATACCGCAGCTGAGCTCCGAGTTCGGAGGCGACCAGCAGGCGATCGGCCTCGTACGTGGAGTAGGCGGACGTACGCGCGCGAGCACTTGGATCGTCGGGTACGGCCAACACGATGTCGGTTCTGTCGACCATCTGGTCGCGTGACATGGAGTCCAGCAAATCGATGGCGACCTGAAGGTGGTCGTCAGGATCGAACGAGTGAACGATGTGGGCCGACCGCACCGACTCGTCGATCGCATCGACTGCGACCCCTCGGGCAGTGGCGGAACCCACCGAAACACCAAGGACTGTTCTCATGATTCCTCGACTCGACTGGCTACTCCGACCTGCCGATAGTAGCCGTCGAACCGCCGCCTGGACAGCAATCTCCGTATTTGAATGAACTTTTGGTTTGTTTTGGGAGATATAACAAGCAGCAGGACGCGTGCAGTCGGGTCTCAGGCGACGTGATCGTAAGGATCTCGACGGTCCGCCAGCAGCGGACCCCATTCCTCCTGCGCCGACGTCATCGCCGCACAGGCGACACCGTTGGCCGAATCCATCCCACGCGCAGCCGCCACGATGGAGCGGGCAGACTGCACGAGCGAGACGTCGAAACGGAAGCTGTGCGCCGCCAGCTCGGCGAACGCATCCTCCGGACTACAGCCACGCAGCGCGATGAGAACACCCACCGCCCTGTCGATGGTCGTGCGGGTCACCGGTTCTGCTGCGGGATGGTCGGTCATCGGATACTCACCGTCTACTGGTCGATCACTCGATGGTAGCGACGCGTGAGCAGAAGTTCAGGTGTCGGAGTCGAATTCACATACCCGTCACGCGAAGGACTTGTCCAAGTATCAAAGCCGCTCGCTCACAATGGAATCAACGAATCGGAGACTATTCGACCGGATCCGCCGGCGGTTCTGCATCGGCGGTGGGCTCGGTGGGCTCCGGAACCTCGGTGGTCGGCTCGGACGGGTCCGTGGACGGCACCTCGGGTTCGGGTTCCGGCTCGGGCAGGATCTCGGTGACGTAGGGCCCGAAGCGGCCTTCCTTGGCCACGATGTCGTGACCGGTCAGCGGATCGACACCGAGCTTGCGTCCCTCTTGCGGTGTGGCGAAGAGCTTTTCGGCGAAGTCGATCGTCAACTCGTCCGGCGGGAGATCGTCGGGCAGGTTTGCGCGCTGGCTGATCGGATCGCCGTCGGGATCGTCGTCGTTCTTCACCATGCGCTCGAGGTACGGACCGTAACGGCCTACGCGCACATGGATTTCGCGACCCTCGGAGTCGTCGAACAAGCGAATCGAGTTGATGGTGCGCGCATCGATCTCTTCGAGATTCTGGCCGACCATCTTCTTCAGGCCACCGGAGCGAGCCACCGAACCCTCGGCACCGGTGTCGCCGCCGAAGTAGAAGCTCTGCAGCCAATTGCCGCGTCGCTCACGGCCTCCCGCGATGGCGTCGAGGTCGTCCTCCATGCCTGCGGTGAAGTCGAAGTCCACCAGACGCCCGAAGTGCGCCTCCAGCAACGCAACCACCGAGAACGCCACCCACGACGGCACCAGTGCACTGCCGCGCTTGTAGACGTAACCGCGGTCGAGAATGGTCTTGATGATCGACGAATACGTCGACGGCCGACCGATGCCCAATTCCTCGAGCGTCTTGATGAGCGACGCCTCGGTGAACCGTGCGAGCGGGTTGGTGGTGTGACCGTCGGGATCGAGTTGGGTTGCGGTGACGGCCTGGCCCTGAACCAGTGCAGGCAGACGAGATTCGGCGTCGTCGGACTGTCCGCCTGCCTGATCGTCGACGCTCTCCACGTAGGCCTTGAGGAAGCCGGCGAACGTGATGGTGCGACCCGACGCGGAGAAGGTGCATTCCTCGCCGGTTCCTGCCGTTCCGGTGATGCGCAGTGTCAGCGTGGTGCCGCGAACGTCGGCCATCTGCGACGCGACCGTGCGCTGCCAGATCAGCTCGTAGAGCCGGAATTCGTCGGTCTGCAGGGCCGAGTGCAACTGACCGGGCGTCTGGAAGACGTCACCGGACGGGCGGATGGCCTCGTGGCTTCCTGCGCGTTCTTGACTTTGCGGGTGTACTGACGCGGCGAGGGATGGACGTACTCCGGTCCGTAGAGCTCGGTCGCCTGGGTTCGTGCCGCCGAGATCGCCGACGCGGAGAGCGTCGTCGAGTCGGTACGCATGTAGGTGATGTAGCCGTTCTCGTACAGCCGCTGCGCGACACGCATGGTGCGCTCGGAGCTGAAGCGCAACTTGCGGGCGGCTTCCTGCTGCAGCGTCGACGTCATGAACGGCGGGTACGGCTTGCGGGTGTACGGCTTGTCCTCGGCGGACGCGACTGTCAGATCGACGCCTTCGAGAGCCTCGGCGAGGCGTCGGGCACGGGGTTCGTCCAGGACGGTCACCGCGTCGGACTTGAGCTTGCCGTCGGCCCCGAAGTCGCGTCCGGCGGCGACGCGATTGCCGTCGACATTGACCAGACGGGCACCGAAACTGCGCGGCGCGGCCTCGGCTCCGGCGTCGAGCGTGGCGGAGATGTCCCAGTACTCGGCACTGCGGAAAGCCATCCGCTCGCGCTCACGCTGGACGACGATGCGGGTGGCGACGGACTGCACGCGGCCGGCCGAGAGCTTCGGCATGACCTTCTTCCACAGCACCGGGCTGACCTCGTAGCCGTAGAGACGGTCGAGGATACGACGGGTCTCCTGGGCGTCGACCAGGTCTTGGTCCAGGTCGCGAGTATCGGCCGCAGCGGCGAGGATGGCCGGCTTGGTGATCTCGTGGAACACCATGCGTCGAACGGGGATCTTGGGGTTCAGGGTCTCGAGGAGATGCCAGGCGATGGCCTCACCCTCGCGGTCGGGGTCAGTGGCGAGATAGAGCTCGTCGGCGTCTTTGAGCAGGCTTTTCAGCTCTGCGACCTTGCCCTTCTTCTCGGGCGAGACGACGTACAGGGCCTCGAAGTCGTGGTCGACGTCCACGCCGAGCCGCGCCCAGGGCTCACCCTTGTACTTGGCGGGAACGTCCGCGGCACCGCGGGGAAGGTCGCGAATATGGCCGACGGAGGCCTCGACGACGTAGTTGCTCCCGAGGTACGGGGCGATCTTCTTTGCCTTGGTCGGAGACTCGACGATGACCAGACGACGTGGCTCGGCGGAGCTGTCCCCCGTGCCGTTGTTACGTGCTGCCACCTTGCTGCCGAACCTTCCCTAGTGCGTTTTCACAGGCAGATTTGCCTGTCCCACTACTAACAGACTGACATACGTCGGCCAAATACTCGCAGATCAGTCACAGATCGTCCTACTCGGCGCGGGGCCAATTGGTACGTGCGTCCACGTTCCGTGGAGCCTCGCCGACGTTCTCGGTGAGGCGCAACAGCCGACGTCGACCGGTGATTCTGAGGCCCGGATTGGATCCACGCGTGCCGATGAGCGTCGGCGCGATACCCGCGCGCATCAGCGACTGAGCGAGAACGGCGTGAGTCTCCGGCGCATGGGGATCCAGGCCGAGCACGTACCGCTCCCCCTCCGCCTCGGGACGACCCGACGCGAGCACCCAGGCGCGCAGTTCGCGAGAACCCGGTACCCAACCGGGCGGGACGGCTTTGACAGCGCCCTTGGTCCACAGAGACGCCAACGCGGACAGTTCGGGCACCGATGCGGTACGCACCAGTGGCCTGTCCTCTTCCGATCGACCGAGCTCCGGCGTCAGACCGCATTGCTCGATGAGTTCGGCGATGGCATCCGCGCGCCACTGCGCGTCGACAACGACGGAGATTCGGGCCGCACCCGCGGAGGTGACGACATGGCCGGTTGCAGCCAGCAGCCCACTGAGATCGGTCACCGCGGGCGGCAACGACTCGGCGGAGAAGAAGGACAGCTGGTTCACAGCATGGACATTAGGACATCGACGCCCGCGCTCACTGTTTTCGACGCTCCCCGGTGGTTCGCGGAAACGAAACATCCCCCTTTTCCACCGGACTTGTACGACCGATGAAAAAGGGGGATGACGGTTCTCGTCTCCGAAAAGAAGAGAATCAGACTGCGCGAACGCCCGTTGCCTGAGGACCCTTGGTGCCCTGGCCGACCTCGAACTCGACGCGCTGGTTCTCCTCGAGGGTGCGGAAGCCGCTGCCCTGAATCTCGGAGTAATGGACGAAGACGTCAGCGGAGCCGTCTTCTGGTGCGATGAATCCAAAGCCCTTTTCGGCGTTGAACCACTTCACAGTTCCCTGAGCCATGCTTTTCCTTCTCTTTCTAACACCGGATTCGATGGAGCGCACTTTCGGTCCATCGGGCCGGTTCCGACCGCTGCACTTTCCAACAATCCCCCACAGGATTCCCCCTGACGGACGAGCTCTTCCAGTACCGCGCCCGCAACGATAGATCCTGCGAGCGTAGAACGAACACAGAAGCTGCGACCGGCTCAAGTGAACCATGAGATTCGCGTTCGCAACAGTCGAAAGTCGACCGTTTTCGAACATTTTGTCCGTGTTGTCGAAACGGACAACCTCGGACAGGTGAAAAGCAGCTTTCACCAGGGCGCGAAGGAGCCCAGCAGGGTCCGCGCTAGCATGGGGATCCCAGGTCGCGAAGAGCCCGACGGCACTTGTAGATCGAACGAATGCATGGAGACCGGCAGTGAGCGAGGAACATCCGCACGGCGGTGCGGATGCCGGGAGTTACGGGCAGCGGTTGCTGGATCGAGTGTTGGCTGGATCGCCCGCGAGCGAAAGCCCGTTGACCCACGTCGCCGAACTGCCGGCACGGGCCTCGCAGTTCGCCTCCTGGCCGTCGTGGGTGGGCCCGGAAGTGGTGCAGGTGATCACCTCTCGTGGGATCTCACAACCGTGGACGCATCAGGCACAGGCGGCAACACTCGCGGCCGAAGGCAATCATGTGGTGCTCTCGACGAGCACCGCTTCGGGTAAATCGCTGGCGTATCAACTCCCGATTCTGACGACACTGTCCGCCGATGCCCGAGCAACCGCGCTGTATCTGGCCCCCACCAAGGCCCTCGGTGCCGATCAGCTACGCACCACGATCTCGATCACCGACGAGTTACGTTCGGTGTCAGACGAACTCGCCGAGGTGTTCCCCAGCGCGTACGACGGCGACACCCCGATCGAGATACGTCAGTGGGCCCGCGCCAATGCGCGGTGGATCTTCACCAACCCCGACATGCTGCATCTAGGCATCCTCGGCTCGCACGAGCGGTGGTCGCGGTTCCTCCGCAATCTCCGTTACGTGGTGGTGGACGAATGCCATTACTACCGCGGCGTTTTCGGATCCAATGTGGCATTGGTGCTACGGCGGTTGCGACGCCTCTGCGCACGGTACGGAGCATCGCCGGTATTCGTTCTGGCCAGTGCGACGACATCCGAACCGGGGCGAGCAGCCGGTCGCCTCATCGGAGCGCCGTGCGCGGAAGTCACCGAAGACGGATCCCCACACGGAGCCCGCACCGTCGCACTGTGGGAACCGCCGCTGCTCAAGGAGATCACCGGCGAAAATGGCGCTCCGGTAAGGAAGTCCGCGGGCGCGGAAGCGTCGCGCATCATGGCCGATCTACTGGTGGAGGGCGCGCGAACTCTGGCATTCGTGCGGTCCAGGCGCGGAGCCGAGGTGACCGCGCTGGGTACCCAGAGAATTCTCGCCGACGTCGATCCGCAATTGGTACGACGCGTCGCCGCCTATCGCGCAGGGTATTTGGCCGAGGATCGGCGCAAACTCGAATCCCATCTGTCCGACGGCACCCTGCTCGGCGTCGCCACCACCAATGCGCTCGAACTGGGCGTGGACATCGCCGGTTTGGACGCGGTGATCGTCGCCGGCTTCCCCGGCACCGTCGCGTCGTTCTGGCAGCAGGGCGGCCGGGCCGGACGACGCGGGGAGGGCTCGCTGCTGGTGCTGGTGGCGCGCGACGATCCACTCGACACGTATCTGGTGCATCACCCGGCGGCTCTGCTGGACAAGCCCGTCGAGGCCACCGTCACCGATCCCACCAACCCCTACATTCTGGCTCCGCAATTGCTCTGCGCCGCAGTCGAACTACCGATCACGTTGGCCGAGGCCGAGTCGTTGAGCGCTGAATCGGTACTCGAGGAACTCGAGCTGAAGGGCTACGTGCGCAGGCGTCCGCACGGGTGGTTCATCACGCCCGAGGGTCAGCAACTCTCACCGCACGGTGCGGTGAACATTCGCGGCGGCACCGGTGTGCAGGTAGCCATCGTCGACGGCGAGTCCGGCCGCATGCTGGGCACCGTGGACGGCGGTAGAGCTCCTGCCACCGCCCACCCCGGTGCCGTCCACATTCACCAGGGCGAGTCATTCGTGGTCGACGAACTCGATCTCGATGCCGGACTCGCACTGGTGCACGCCGAGCAGCCCGAGTGGAACACCTCGGCCCGCGAGATCACCGACATCTCGATCACCGCGGTGCACGAATCCGTCGATTACGGCGAGGCACGCGTCGCGCTGGTGCAGGTGAACGTGACGCATCAGGTCGTCGGATATCTGCGACGCTTGCTCTCCGGCGAGGTACTCGATTCGATCGAACTCGACATGCCCGCACAGACACTCGACACTCGAGCCGTCATGTACACCATCACCCCGGAGTTGTTGGAGCACAGCGGTGTTCCGTACGAACGATTCCCCGGATCGCTGCACGCAGCAGAACACGCCGCCATCGGGTTGCTGCCCCTGGTCGCGACCTGTGATCGCTGGGACATCGGTGGAGTCTCGACGGCCCTGCACCCCGACACCGGCCTGCCGACCGTCTTCGTCTACGACGGATACGACGGCGGAGCGGGATTCGCCGATCGCGGTCACGTGGCCATCGCCGATTGGCTCACCGCTACGAAAGACGCCATCGTCTCGTGCGAATGCCAAACCGGTTGCCCGTCCTGTGTGCAATCACCCAAATGCGGAAACGGCAACGATCCCTTGGACAAAGACGGTGCCGTTCGAGTGTTGACCGCAGTGTTGGCGGCCATCACTCGTGAGGGGTGATCGGCCGCCTCAGATCGGCCGCAAACGCGCGCGCACTTGCTGAACGCGCGCAAAATTGCGACCAGAACGGGGCCAATCCGCGCGCACCTGACGAACGCGCGCGCGTTTGCAAGCTCGAGGCGAGGCGCGCTGTCACCCGGATCCGGTGCAGAGCCCTGGCGAATCTCCAGCCCACCGCCGACTCGACTGTGACCGATCGATTGACAGACCGGGCGGTCGATCGGCGACGACAGCTACCAGCTCGGTCGCATGGGTGCGCCACCCTGCTCGTCGCTGCCGACACCTCGGGTGGTGTGGTGGGACGAGGATCAGCCCACAGAATCGAGACCATGACATGCCCATCCACCGGCAGATTCCCAAAGCTACCGACCTGCGCGAGGTCCTCTCGTTCAAGAAGCCCGATCTGAACCTGCGCCGACGACGCCTGAACGCCGCACTCACCATCGATGATCTGCGCACCATCGCCCGTCGACGCACCCCACGGGCTGCATTCGACTACACCGACGGCGCTGCGGACGCCGAGATCTCGCTCTCGCGTGCTCGTCAGGCCTTCCGCGACGTCGAGTTCCATCCCTCGATCCTGCGGGACGTCTCTCACGTCGACACCTCGACGACGGTGTTCGGCGGGCCCTCCGCGCTCCCGTTCGGAATCGCACCGACGGGATTCACCCGCCTGATGCAGACCGAGGGTGAGTACGCCGGGTCTGCGGCAGCCGGTGCTGCCGGAATTCCGTTCTGCCTCTCGACTCTGGGCACCACGTCGATCGAGGACGTCAAGGCCACCAATCCGAATGGGCGAAACTGGTTCCAGCTCTACGTCATGCGAGACCGCGACATCTCGTTCGGGCTGGTCGAACGCGCCGCGAAGGCAGACTTCGACACCCTCCTGTTCACGGTCGACACACCGGTCGCCGGAGCTCGCCTGCGCGACAAGCGCAACGGATTCTCCATCCCGCCGCAGTTGACCGCGTCGACGATCGCCAACGCCATTCCGCGTCCCTGGTGGTGGTGGGATTTCCTCACCACTGCCAAGCTCGAGTTCGCATCACTGTCTTCGACCGGCGGTACGGTCGGAGAGCTGCTCAACTCAGCGATGGATCCGTCCATCTCGTTCGAGGACCTCGACGTCATCCGTGAGATCTGGCCCGGCAAGCTGGTCGTCAAAGGTGTTCAATCGGTGGCAGATTCGGCCCGTCTCGCCGAACTCGGAGTCGACGGGATCATTCTGTCGAACCACGGAGGCCGACAACTGGACCGCGCTCCGGTCCCTTTCCATCTGCTGCCGCAGGTGGTGCACGAGGTCGGCTCCGACTTCGAGGTCGCCGTCGACACCGGCATCATGCACGGTGCCGACATCGTCGCTCCATCGCGATGGGAGCATCGTTCACCCTTGTCGGCCGGGCGTACTTGTACGGTCTGATGGCCGGAGGTCGCGCCGGCGTCGACCGCATGATCGAGATCCTGCGCGAAGAAATAGTCCGCACCATGCAACTGCTGCAGGCCAATTCACTTGCCGAGCTCACCCCGGAGCACGTCACTCAACTCACTCGGTTGGCCCCTCTGCAGTTCGACGCACGCACGTTCACACCACGCTGACCGTTGGAGACAGACCGTCGAGGCCGGGATTCGACGCCGGGTTTCGACGCAAACGCGCGCGCCTTCGCTGAACGCGTGCGAAATCGCCAGCCAGACGGGGAGATTTCGCGCGCACCTGGCAAACGCGCGCGCATTTGCGGATTCGACCAGCGGGCGAGCGGGCGGTTCGGGCAGTTG
>NZ_BAOX01000088.1:0-16647 GCF_000813105.1 Rhodococcus sp. BS-15
GCGCAAAAGGCGCACGAGGGCGAAGCCCGAGGACCTGCCGATGTTGTGCCGGTTGGCAGATCCTGTCGGCTCAGCCGCGTAGCGTAGTTTCGATGACCTCGTTCACAGACCCGCGCGTGCGTGAGTTCCTGTCCGCGGGAACCCGCACCGGCAAGCTGGGTTACCTGGCCTCGGACGGCAGGCCCCTGGTGGCACCTATCTGGTTCGTCGTCGAAGACGACGTGATCGTGTTCAACACCGGGGCCGATACGGCCAAGGGAAAAGCGATTCGGCGCGATCCGCGGGTCGTGTTGACCGTCGATCTCGAAGAGCCGCCGTACGGTTTCGTGCAGGTGCAAGGCGTCGCGTCGGTGGACGAAGACCCCGAGGAATTGGTACGCACCGCGACCGAGATCGGGGCCCGGTACATGGGCCGCGAACGGGCCGCCGAGTTCGGTGCGCGCAACGGCGTTCCGGGTGAATTGATCGTTCGGTTGGTACCGAACAAGGTGATCGCAGCTTTCGACATGACGGCATGACGACCGTGTATCTCCACGCGGTCGGCACTGTAGATTGACCGGGTGCAGAATCGAGTCGGTCGGCGTCGGACGGCACCGTCCGACGCGCTCGAGGCATGTACTGCGATGTAACGGTCCGGTACGTCCAGACGGATATGTACCGAGAGGTAACTTTCGCGTAGATACCGGTGACAAGATTGAGAACGACGTAGTCAACTTGCTCGATGTGTTCGGTGCCCACCGATCGCTGCCGTTCCGGCAGTCGGTGGGGGCGCGTGTGATTGTGGGAAAGAGAGGCTTCGATTGGACCCGCTAGGTGTGGAGGGTGCTGGACACGACGACAACGGAGTCGGCACACAGCATTCGTCGTTCCCTCTGTCGCCGGCCCAATTGGGAATGTGGTTCGCGCAGCACGTGGACCCCTCGGTACCCGCGAACATCGCCCAGTACATCGAGCTACACGGCGATCTCGACGTGGAGCTCCTCCGCCGAGCATCCTCACAGGCTGCGCTCGAGTTGCAGTCCGGATTCGTGCGGCTCGTCGAAATCGACGCCGAGCCCCGACAGCTCGTGGACCCGTCTCTCGACGACTCCCTGAACTACCTGGATCTGCGTGACGAAGCCGACCCGCGCGCGGCAGCGCTGGCCTGGATGCACGGGGACTACAGCGCGCCGATCGACATTCTCCGTGACCGACTGATCGCCGCCACCGTCCTCCGGCTCGAGGACGACGTCTGGTTCTGGTACGAGCGCGTGCACCACGTGGTCCTCGATGGATTCGGTGCCGTCACGTTCATGAACCGCGCGGCGGAGCTCTACACCGCAGCGGTGGAGGGCACCGAGCCGAAAAAGAACCTCGCCTCGGATCTGACCAAGGTCTACGACGTCGACGTGGCATACCGCGACTCGAGCCGCTTCGAGGCCGACCGCGAATACTGGGCCTCGCGCATCGACGGCATCGACGGCGTCACCACCCTCGCCGGGCACACCGCCCCACCCGCGGCGAAGAGCCAGATCGACAGCACCGGTCTGTCCGCCGAGACGATGGATCGGCTCGAGGCCCTGCGCGCCCAAACCGACACGACGATGGCAACCATCGTCATCGGAGCGTTCGCCGCGTACCTCGCCCAGATGACCGGACGCGAGGACGTCGTGCTCTCGCTCCCGGTGACCGCGCGCACCACTGCGGTACTTCGCCGCTCCGGAGGCATGGTCTCCAATGTCGTGCCGCTGCGGCTCGACGTGGCGGGCGACACCACTGTCGAGACCTTGCTCGCACGCGTCAATGCCGAGGTCTCCGGTGCCCTGCGACACCAGCGATACCGGCACGAGGACATCCGCCGCGACGCCGGCGGTGCCAGCGGTCAGGCATCGTTCTTCGGACCGTGGGTCAACATCATGCTGTTCTTCGGCGAGGTGCGCCTCGGATCGATGGTCGGCGGCATCAACATTCTCTCGACCGGCCTCATCGAGGATTTCGGGTTGAACCTCTACACGAGCGTCGCCGGGGCTACCACCCACATCGACTTCGAGTCCAACCCCAACCTGTACGGGCCCGAGCAGTCCGGCCGCAACCACAGCCGGTTCGTCGATTTCATCGGCCGGTTCGTGGCGTCGGGGCCGAAGGACCGCGTGTGGGATCTGGCGCTGACGGACGGTGTCGAGCGCGACCTCGTCGTGGCCGAGTGGAACGCCACCGACCACGAGACGAGCCCGCACACTCTGCTCTCGGCATTCGAGGCTGCTGCGGCAGCGCACCCCGACGCGACCGCCCTGGTGTACGAGGGCGAGGCGCTCACCTACGGCGAACTCTCGGCACGCGTGAACGGTCTCGCTCGTCACCTGATCGACATGGGCGTGGGCCCCGAGACTCTCGTGGGACTGTCGATCCGCCGTTCGTTCGACCTCGTCGTCGGCATGTACGCGATCGTGGCAGCCGGTGGTGCCTGGGTGCCGATCGATCCCGACCATCCCGCAGAACGAACTGCGTACATTCTCGATTCGGCCCAGCCTCGGTGCGTGCTGATCTCCTCGCGCGACGATGTTGCACTGCCCGAGGGAACCGAGACGGTAGCGGTCGATCTCGTGGACTGCACCTCGCGGTCTGCGGCACCCGTTCGAGACGCTGAACGTGTTGCGACACTGGGGCTCTCGAACACCGCCTACGTGATCTACACATCCGGTTCGACGGGCCGTCCGAAGGGTGTCGCGGTCGAGCATTCGGCGATCCACAACCAGATGGAGTGGATGCTATCGGAGTACCCGATGGACAGCTCCGACGTGTATCTACAGAAGACGGCCACCACCTTCGACGTCTCTCTCTGGGGATTCTTCCTCCCGCTGCGGGTCGGCGCGACGATGGTGCTCGCCACTCCCGACGGGCATCGCGACTCGGTGTACGTGGCGAACAAGATCGCCGAACATCGCGTCACGGTCACCGATTTCGTGCCGTCGATGCTGACGGTGTTCGTCGCCAACGCGCCCATGAACACGTGCAGTTCGCTGCGGCACGTGTTCGTGATCGGTGAGGCGCTGCCGGTCGAGACCGCAGCGTCGTTCCGCGCGATGTGCCGCGCAGGCCTGCACAATCTCTACGGTCCCACCGAGGCCGCCGTCTCGGTGACCTATCACCCCAGCAGCCCACAGGACACCCGGACCGTTCCCATCGGTGTGCCCGAGTGGAACACCAAGGCATTCGTCCTCGACAGTCGGCTGCGCCCCACCCCGATCGGTGAATCGGGCGAGCTCTATCTCGCCGGAGTCCAGCTTGCGCGAGGCTACGTGGGCCGACCGGATCTGAGCTCGGATCGCTTCGTGGCCAACCCCTTCGGTGTCGGAGGCGAGCGGATGTACCGCACCGGTGACCTCGTGCGCTGGCGTAGCGACGGAGTGTTGGACTACATCGGCCGGACCGATTTCCAGGTCAAGTTCCGCGGACAACGCATCGAACTGGGCGAGATCGAAACGGTGCTGCTTTCGCACGAAGCGATCTCGCAGGCCGTGACTCTGGTGGCGCAGACGGTCACCGGTGACCAGTTGGTGGCCTACGTCGTCGCGAGTCCGGGACGGTCCATCGAATCGGCCGCGGCGATCGAATTCGCAGGGCACGCGCTGCCGTCGTACATGGTGCCGGCAGCAGTGGTCGTCCTCGATGCTCTCCCGCTGAACACCAGCGGAAAGCTGGATCGAAAAGCGTTGCCGGAACCGGTGTTCAGCAGTGCGAAGAAGTACCGGGCCCCGCAGAGTCGAGCGGACTACGTGGTCGCAGGGATCTACGAGGATCTGCTCGGTGCCTCCAAGGTCGGTCTGGACGAGGACTTCTTCGAGCTCGGCGGCAACTCGCTGATCGCCACTCAATTGGTGACCCGAGTCGGCAATGCGCTCGGTGTGCGGCTGGGAGTTCGCGAACTTTTCGAGGCTCCTACTGTGGGCGCGCTTGCCGCCAGGCCGAATCGGCGGCCGGCCGCGGAGTGGGCACCCCGACCCTGGAGTCCAGGGAACGGCCCGAGCGAATTCCGCTCTCGCCTGCGCAGCAGCGCATGTGGTTCCTCAATCGTTTCGACCCCGCCACCGCGGTATACAACCTGCCGTTCTCCGTCCGTCTCACCGGTCCGCTCGATGTGGTCGCCCTGTCGGCTGCCTTCGCCGACGTCGTCGATCGACACGAGACGTTGCGCACCGTGTACCCGGAGGCCGACGGCTCACCCGAACAGGTTGTACTCACGGCAGCGCGAACCCCCGCGACGATCCTGCCGGTCCGCATCGAACGCCACGAACTGGGCGGTCGTCTGCACGAACTGGTCGCGAAAGGATTCGACGTCACTGTCGACACCCCTTTCCGGATCGCATTGTTCGAGATTTCGCCGACCGAGCACGAACTCGCCATGGTGCTGCACCACATCGCCGCCGACGGGGCATCGTTCGGTCCGCTGGCACGGGACGTCCTCATGGCGTACTCGAGCCGAATCGCGGGACGCGAACCCGAGTGGACCCCACTCGAAGTCCAGTACGCCGATTACGCACTGTGGCAACGTGCGGTGCTCGGTCCCGAGACCGATCCACTGTCGCTGGCATCTCGCGAAATCGCCTACTGGAGCGCGACTCTCGAGGATCTGCCGGATCAGTTGGCACTGCCGTCGAGCCGGCCTCGGCCCGCCGTGTCCTCGAACGCAGGCAGCAAGCTCCGGATCGACATTCCGGCGCGAGTGCATGCCTCGCTGGCACAACTGGCTCGTGCGAACAATGCCTCCCTGTTCATGGTCATGCAGTCGGCGTACGCGCTTCTGCTCGCCCGGCTCAGCGGTACCACCGACATCGCCATCGGAGCACCGGTCGCGGGCCGCGGAGAACCCGCACTCGACGACCTCGTCGGCATGTTCGTCAACACTCTGGTGTTGCGCACCGACGTCGATCCGGCGTTGACGTTCGAAGAACTTCTGGACCGAGTTCGTGACACCGACCTGTCTGCGTTCGCCCATGCAGACGTGCCGTTCGAGCGGCTCGTCGAGGTGCTCAACCCGGTGCGCTCGACGTCACGGCACCCGCTGTTCCAGGTCGCGATCTCCCTGGAATCGGCGATGTCACGCGAACTCACCGTCGGCGGCCTGCGTGCCGTGGCCGCCGAATTCGACGTTCCCATCGCCAAATTCGACGTACAGCTGTGGCTGACCGAGCATCTCGACGACGGAGTGCCCGCGGGTATCGACGCGGTGTTCGAGTACGCCACCGACCTGTTCGACGCAGAACTCGTCGAGAGTTTCGCTCGTCGTTTCCTGGCGATTCTGGATGCGATCATCACGGATCCGACGGTTCCGGTCGGTGACGTGGACATCGTCGATGCCGCGGAGTACGAGTCCGTGGTGTCGCAGTGGAACGTCTCGGGAGACGATGTCTCTCGTGAGCTGACGTTGGTCGACCTTCTCGATGCTGCGGCGTCGAGCGGACCGGACGCCGTTGCGGTGCGCTTCGGTGGCACGTCTTTGACGTACGCCGAGTTCGATGCGCACACCAATCGCCTTGCCCGCGTTCTCATCTCCAACGGCGTCGGACCCGAAAGCCTGGTCGCCGTCGCCCTGCCCAGGTCGGCGGCGCTCATCGTCGCCCTCGTCGCGGTGATCAAGGCCGGCGGCGGCTACCTCCCGGTCGATCCGAGCTATCCGCTCGACCGCGTCGAGTACATGCTCGACGACGCGCGCCCGACGACCGTTCTGTACTCCGGTGCCGACCCCGTCGAACTGCCCTCGGACGTCGAATCACGCACCGGCGCATCGTTGCTCGATATCGATACCGTCGATCTGTCCGCGGTGGCGGATGGTCGCGTCACCGACGACGATCGCCTGCGTCCACTGCGCCCCGAGAACGTCGCGTACGTCATCTACACCTCGGGTTCGACGGGTCGTCCCAAGGGAGTGATGATCCCGCATCGGAACGTGGTGCGGCTGCTCGCCAACACCGACTCGGTGTACGGCTTCGGTGCCGACGACGTGTGGACGATGTTCCACTCGTACGCTTTCGACTTCTCCGTGTGGGAACTGTGGGGCCCGCTGTTGTACGGCGGCACGCTCGTGGTCGTCGACTACTTCACTTCTCGTTCGCCCGAGGCGTTCCACAAGTTGCTCGTGGACGAGCGGGTGACGGTGCTCAACCAGACGCCGTCGGCGTTCTATCAACTGTCCGAAGCCGATCGCACGGCCCCGAGCGGTCGTGATGAGCTGTCGCTGCGCTACGTCATCTTCGGCGGTGAAGCACTCGAGCAGCGGCGGCTCACCGGGTGGTTCGAGCGGCACGGGGACATTGCTCCGCAGCTGATCAACATGTACGGCATCACCGAGACCACCGTGCACGTGTCGTTTCAGGCGCTCGGCGCCGCCTCCATCGGCACGAGCGCATCGGTGGTCGGCAAGCCGATCGCCGGTTTGCGCGTGTACGTCCTCGATACTCGCCTGCACCCGGTCCCGGTCGGCGTACCCGGTGAGATGTACGTTGCCGGTGGGCAACTCGCCCGCGGATACCTGGGTCGACGAGAGCTGACGTCGGTCCGCTTCGTGGCGAACCCCTTCGCCTCGGGGACCGAGGACGGGTCACTCCTGTATCGAACCGGTGACCTCGCGCAGTGGAATGCCGCGGGAGAACTGGAGTACCTGGGACGTTCGGACGATCAGGTCAAGGTTCGCGGTTTCCGCATCGAACTCGGCGAGATCGAGGCCGCGGTGACGGCGCACCCGACCGTCACCCAGGCTGCCGTCGTCGTGCGGGAGGACTCGCCCGGTGCCGCGCGACTGGTGGCCTACGTGGTTTCCGCCGCAGTGGAGGGTCGGCCGGTCGTCGACCTCGAAGACCTCAGAAGCGGTATCGCCGAGGTTCTTCCGGAGTACATGGTGCCGTCGGCATTCGTCGTGCTCGACGCGATTCCTTTGACTGTCAACGGCAAACTCGATCGCCGTGCGCTGCCCGCCCCGGTATTCGAGGTGCGCGAATTCCGTGCCCCGACAACACCGATCGAGGAGATCGTGGCCGACGTCTTCGCAGACGTACTCGGCGTGGAACGCGTCGGCCTCGACGACGACTTCTTCGAACTCGGTGGCAACTCGCTGATCGCCACCCAGGTCGTGTCCCGGCTGGGCGTCGCACTCGATGCCACCGTCCCGGTGCGCATGCTGTTCGAAGCGTCGACCGTGGCTCTGCTGGCGGTCCGGGTGGAGCAGGCGGCCGGGGAGGGCGGTCGTGTCGCGCTCGTCGCCACCGTTCGGCCCGAGCGAATTCCGTTGTCGCTGGCGCAGCAGCGGATGTGGTTCCTGAACCGGTTCGATGCCGATTCCACGGCCTACAACATTCCGTTCGCGCTGCGATTGACCGGCGAACTCGACGTCGCTGCTCTGCAGGTGGCGATCATGGATGTCATCGACCGGCACGAGTCCCTGCGCACCGTCTATCCCGATACTGCGCAGGGCCCGCAGCAGACCATCCTCGACGCTGCTCAGACGGTGCCGAATTTGATGCCGATCCCGACCTCGGCGACCGACATCCAGCGTCAGGTGTTCACGCTGGCGTCCACGACGTTCGATGTCACGGTCAACGTCCCGATCCAGGCTCGACTGTTCGAGATCAGCCCACGCGAGCACGTCATCGCCATGGTGGTGCACCACATCTCCGCCGATGGCTGGTCGATGGGTCCGCTGGCGCGCGACATCATGATCGCGTACGCCTCCCGTACGGCATGGGAGAACCCGGCCTGGATGCCGCTCGATGTGCAGTACGCCGACTACAGCCTGTGGCAGCGTTCGGTTCTGGGCTCGGAGGACGACCCGCAATCGCTGATCTCCGGTCAGGTCGACTACTGGGCCGACATGCTCGCAGGTCTGCCCGATCAGTTGGATCTGCCGACCGACCGGCCGCGCCCGAATCGTCAGTCCTACCAAGGATCTTCGATTCGATTCGACGTACCGGCCGAGGTCCACCGCGGCCTGTCCTCGCTGGCCCACACGCACAACGCATCGCTGTTCATGGTCGTTCACGCTGCTCTGGCGGTACTGCTCGCGCGTCTGTCCGGCACCGAGGACATCGCGATCGGCACTCCGGTCGCAGGCCGCGGCGACGCAGCCCTCGACGACGTGGTCGGCATGTTCGTCAACACCCTCGTGTTGCGCACCGACATCGAGTCGGGTCGGACGTTCTCGGAGCAGATCGGGCGCGCGAGAGAAGTGGCGCTCGGTGCGTTCGGGCACGCCGATCTGCCGTTCGAGCGGCTGGTCGAGGTGCTGAACCCGTCCCGGTCGCAGGCGCGGCACCCCCTGTTTCAGGTGATGCTCTCGTTCGAGAACCTCACTCGCACGCACGTGGACCTGCCGGGACTGTCGGTGGACAGCGTCGCCCTCGACGCCGAGGTGGCGAAGTTCGACCTGCAGCTGACCGTCACCGAGTCCATCGGAGTGGACGGTCGCGGACAGGGCATGGCCGCCGAATTGACCTACGCGACCGACCTGTTCGACGCCGCGACGGTGCGAGGGTTCTCCGAACGATTCGTGCGGATACTCACTGCTGTGGTGGCAGATCCCTCGCTGTCGGTGGGGGACATCGATCTTCTCGAGGACGGCGAGCGCGACCGAGTCGTGACGGCGTGGAACCGCACCGAACACGAGGTACCGGAACAGGTGACGCTGGTCGATCTGTTCGATCGTCAGGTGGCCGAGACTCCTGATGCGCAGGCGTTGGTGTTCGAGGGTGAGCGGTTGACGTATGCGGAGTTCGCGGCGCGAGCCAATCGTCTTGCGCGGCATCTGGTGTCGACGGGTGTGGGGCCTGATTCGCTGGTGGGGCTTGCGATCGGGCGAAGTCTGGATCTGTTCGTGGGTATGTATGCGATCGTGAAGGCCGGTGCGGGGTATGTGCCGATCGATCCGACGCAGCCGGCGGATCGGAACGAGTACATCGTGGCTACGGCCGCGCCGGTTCGGGTGTTGTCGACGACGCGTGATCATGTGGAGTTCGCGGGTGTCGAGACGATCGATATCGACACTCTGGATGTGTCGGGTCTGTCTGCGACGCCGTTGACCGATGCCGATCGCGCAGCGCCGTTGCGGTCTTCGAATGTTGCGTACGTGATTTTCACGTCGGGGTCGACGGGTCGTCCCAAGGGTGTGGGGGTCTCGCACGAGGCGATCGTCAATCGGTTGTTGTGGATGCAGCACGAGTACGGGTTGAGCACCGGGGATGTGGTGTTGCAGAAGACTCCGTCGACGTTCGATGTGTCGGTGTGGGAGTTCTTCTGGGCGTTGCAGAACGGTGCGTCGGTGGCTGTCGCTGTTCCGGATGGTCATCGGGATGCGATGTATCTGCTCGATGTCATTGCTCGTGAGCATGTGTCGGTGGTGCATTTCGTGCCGTCGATGATGTCGGTGTTCGTACCCGAGGTGGAGCGACGTCGAGCATCGGGTTCCTCGCTGCGGTTGGTGTTCGCATCCGGTGAGGCGCTGGCTCCCACCACGGCCCGTGCACTGCGACGGGCAATCGCGGGAGTGGAGCTTCACAACCTGTACGGTCCCACCGAGGCTGCCGTCGACGTGACCTATCACGCTGTCACGGACGAGGATTCGGACGTGATGCCCATCGGTGCGCCGGTGTGGAACACCTCGGTGTACGTGCTCGATTCCCGACTGCATCCCACTCCCGTCGGTGTCGCAGGTGAGCTCTATCTCGCTGGTACGCAGCTGGCTCGCGGGTACGTGGGACGCTCGGACCTGACCGCGGATCGCTTCGTGGCCCATCCGTTCGCAACGGCCGGGCGACGCCTCTATCGCACCGGCGACGTCGTGCGGTGGAACCGCAACGGCGAGCTGGAATACGTGGGTCGGTCGGATTTCCAGGTCAAGCTACGCGGCTTGCGCATCGAACTCGGCGAGATCGAATCGGCATTGCTGGCGCAACGCTCCATCTCCCAGGCGGTCGTCGTGGTCCGCAACGAGCAACTCGTAGGGTACGTCGTACCGTCCGGCGCCTCGGTGGAAACCGGAGCCGTCCTCGGTGCGCTGCGGTCTCGACTCGCGGAGTACATGGTGCCGTCGACGCTGATCGTGCTCGAGGAGTTTCCGCTCGGCGCGAGTGGAAAGCTCGACCGCAAGGCCCTGCCCGATCCCGCTTTCGAGGTGACCGAGTACCGGGAACCGACCAACGACATCGAACGCACCGTAGCCGAGGTCTTCGCCCAGGTCCTCGGAGTCGAGCGTGTCGGTCTCGACGACGACTTCTTCGAGCTCGGTGGAAACTCCCTCATCGCAACGCAACTGGTGTCGCGACTGGGCGTCGCGATGGACACCCGAATCGCGGTACGAGAGCTGTTCGACACCTCCACGGTGGCCGATCTGGCCGCGCGGTTGGGCACACTGGTCGCCACCGGAAGCCGTCCGCCGCTGGTTCCTCAGCAACGGCCGCAACACATTCCGTTGTCGCTGGCGCAGCAGCGCATGTGGTTCCTCAACAAGTTCGACGTCGAGTCCGCGGCCAACAACATCCCGATCGCCGTGCGACTGTCCGGCCTGCTGGACCGTCGAGCCATGCAGATCGCGGTCGCGGACGTCGTCGCTCGGCAGCAGTCCCTGCGCACGGTGTTCCCGGAGACCGACGGAACCGCCCATCAGGTCATCGTCGACGCAGCCTCGGCCACACCGGATCTGACGCCCATCGACATCGCCGCCCACGACGTCGCGGACGCGTTGCGAGAACTGGCGACGACCGGATTCGACCTGTCGAAGGACCTGCCCTTCCGGACCAGACTCTTCGAGGTCAGCCCCACCGAGCACCTGTTGGTGTTCGTCGTCCACCACATCGCGGCCGACGGGTTCTCACTGGGCCCGCTCACTCGAGACGTGATGAACGCGTACGCGGCTCGTTCGCTGAACCAGGAGCCCTTCTGGTCTCCTCTGCCGATCGACTATGCCGATTACAGCCTCTGGCAGCGCGAAGTACTCGGTTCCGAGGACGACCCGCAGTCGGTCGTCGCGCAGCAGATCGACTACTGGACAACCGCTCTGGCCGGCCTGCCGGATCAGCTCGACTTGCCGTCCGATCGCCCGAGGCCGGTCGTGGCGTCGAACAGTGGTGCGCTCGTGCGGTTCTCGATCGACGAGGATCTGCACCGCGCATTGATCGATGCCGCCAGAGCAGAGAACGCCTCGCTGTTCATGGTGGTGCACACCTCGCTGGCCGTACTGCTGTCGCGGCTGTCCGGCGAAGCGACATCGCAATCGGCACTCCGGTCGCCGGTCGTGGTGAGGCCGCCCTCGACGACTTGATCGGCATGTTCGTCAACACCCTGGTGCTGCGCACCGAGATCGACACGTCGCGGCGATTCGACCAGGTGCTCGCCGACACCCGTGAGACCGACCTGTCGGCTCTGGCCCACGTGGACGTACCGTTCGAGCGTCTGGTCGAAATCCTCAACCCCGCTCGATCCACGGCTCGTCATCCCCTCGTGCAGGTGGTGCTCGCGTTCCAGAACCTCGGACAGAAGGATCTCGAACTGCCGGGTCTGTCGGTCTCCGGTGTCGACTTCGAGACGCTGGTCGCGCTGTTCGATCTGCAGTTCACGTTCGTCGAGTCGATCGGACCCAGCGGTGCTCCGCAGGGCATGACCGTCGACGTCACGTACGCCACCGATCTCTTCGACGAAGCCACGGTCGTCACGCTCGGCGAGCGCCTGATCACAGTTCTCGAAGCCGTCGCAGGCAACCTCTCGACCGTGGTCGGCGACATCGAACTGCTCGAGCCCGTCGAACGCAGGCGGGTGCTGGTCGAGTGGAACGACACCGAGCACGAGATCGACCGCGCCCAGACGTTGGCCTCGCTCGCCGGCCAGGTCGAATCGTCCTCGGCTGCACTGGTTTTCGGAGACGACACGCTCACCTACGGCGAATTCCAGGGACGGGTCGCTCGTCTGGCGCGGTTCCTGATCGCCCGCGGTGTCGGGCCCGAGAGCGCAGTGGGCATCGCTGCCCGTCGCTCGGTGGAACTGCTCGTCGGAATTCACGCGATCATCGCCGCCGGTGGTGCGTACGTGCCGATCGATCCGGACCAGCCGGCCGAGCGGATCGCACACATTCTCGGAACCGCGGCACCGGTCTGCGTGCTGACCACGTCACGAGACGCGGTGGAGGCCGACGGCGTCGAGGTCATCGATATCGACACGCTCGATCTGTCCGGCTTGTCCGATACCCCGATCACCGACGCGGACCGAATCAGTGCGCTGACACCGTCGAACACCGCCTACGTCATCTTCACGTCGGGCTCGACCGGGCAGCCCAAGGGTGTGGCCGTCACACACGAGGCGATCGTCAACCGCCTGCTGTGGATGCAGTCGGAGTACGAGCTCGCCGCCGACGATGTCGTATTGCAGAAGACCCCCGTCACGTTCGACGTCTCGGTCTGGGAACTGTTCTGGCCGTTGCAGATCGGTGCCACCTTGGTCATCGCGAAGCCCGACGGCCATCGTGACCCCCAGTACCTGCTCGAGACGATCGAGGCGCAGTCGGTCACCACCGCACACTTCGTACCCTCGCTGCTCGAGGTCTTCGTTTCCGTCGTGGCAGCGGCACCGTCGCCTGCGGCCACCTCTCTGCGGACTCTGTTCGCTTCCGGAGAGGCGCTGCCCGCAGAGGTCGGCGATCGGCTCCGACGCGTCCTGCCGGGCGTGGCGCTGCACAACCTCTACGGTCCAACCGAGGCTGCGGTCGACGTCACCTATCACGCAGTGACGGAGGCGGACGTCGACCTCGTTCCGATCGGTGTCCCGGTGTGGAACACCAGGACGTATGTCCTCGACGCCCGACTGTCTCCGGTCGCGCCCGGTGTGGCGGGTGAGCTGTACCTCGCTGGAATTCAACTGGCCCGCGGTTATCTCGGACGAACGGACCTGACGGCCGATCGATTCCTTCCCGATCCGTTCGGAGAACCCGGTACGCGCATGTACCGCACCGGTGACCTGGTGCGCTGGCGTGCAGTGTCCTCCGGTTCGGGACGGTTGGAGTACCTGGGCCGCACCGACTTCCAGGTCAAGCTGCGGGGACTGCGCATCGAACTCGGCGAGATCGAGACCGTGTTGCGCAAGCACCCGTCCGTGGAATCCGTCGTCGTTCTGGTTCGGCAGACCGCTGCCGCGGGCGACCAGCTGGTCGCCTACGTCGTACCTGCGGTCGGCGGGACCGTCGACGTCGCCGAGCTGACGGACTTCGCGTCGCGCTCGCTCGCGAGCTACATGGTCCCGGCCGCGACCGTCGTGCTCGACGCGCTGCCGCTGACGCCCAACGGCAAGCTCGATCGTCGCGCTCTACCGGAGCCGAACATCGAGCAGCGCGCCTTCCGTGCGCCGTCTACCACATCGGAAATTGTTGTGGCAGAAGTGTTCCGAGATGTTCTCGGGATCGACGTCGTCGGTGCCGACGACGAGTTCTTCGCCCTCGGCGGCAACTCCCTCGTCGCCACGAGAGTGGCGTCGAGAATCGGTGCGGCACTCGACACCACCGTGACCGTTCGGACGATCTTCGAGGCCTCGACCGTGTCCGCCCTGGCGGCCAAGCTCGACGAGCTCTCGGGTTCGGGCCGTCGAATTCCTCTGGTGCGCACCGATCTGCCGGACTTGGTACCGCTCTCGCTCGCGCAGCGCCGGATGTGGTTCCTCAACCGGTTCGACCCCGAATCCGCGACGGAGAACCTCCCCGTCGCCATCGAGCTCAGCGGCGATCTCGACATCCCCGCTCTGCGGGCCGCAGTGGCCGACGTGGTCGAGCGGCACGAGTCGCTGCGTACGGTCTACCCGGAGGTCGACGGTGTCGCCTCCCAAGTGATCGTCCCGGCGGAGCAGGTGGTGCCTGATCTGGTGCCGACTGCGACCACCACGGCCGAACTGCCGTCGTCGCTGGCGGCGCTGGCCATGGGCGGGTTCGACGTCACCGCTGCGCCGCCGTTGCGTGCTGCGTTGTTCGAGCTGGAGCCGGACCGCCACGTTCTGGCGTTCGTCACCCACCACATCGCGGCAGACGGCTTCTCGATCGGCCCCATGACTCGGGATCTGATGGTCGCGTACGCCGCCCGTAGCGCGGGCACCGAGCCCGGTTGGGCTCCGCTCGCCGTCCGCTACGTCGACTACACCCTATGGCAGCAGACCGTTCTCGGTTCCGAGGACGATCCGAATTCACCGGTCTCGAACCAGATTCGGCACTGGAGTCGTGCACTGTCCGCGCTGCCGGACGAGATCACCTTCCCCGGCGATCGCGTGCGCCCGGACCGGTCGTCGTATCGAGGCGGCAACATCGCCCTCGCCCTCGACGCCGACACGCACGGCCGCCTCGGCGACGTGGCCCGCGCCAACCAGAGCTCGCTGTTCATGGTGTTGCACTCCTCGCTCGCCGTGCTGCTGTCGCGGTTGTCCGGTGAGACCGATATCGCAATCGGTACTCCTGTTGCAGGGCGCGGTGAGGCCTCCCTCGACGACGTCATCGGAATGTTCGTCAACACGCTGGTGCTGCGGACCGAAATCGATCACGGCGGCGCGTTCACCGAGCTGCTGGCTCGGGCACGCGAGAGCGACCTGTCGGCGTTCGCCCACGTCGAGGTGCCGTTCGAGCGGCTCGTCGAGGTACTCGACCCACCGCGGTCGGCGGCTCGTCACCCGCTCGTCCAGGTGATGCTCACCGTGCAGAACATGGAGCAGACCGAGCTCGAACTCCCCGGCCTGAGCGTGCGCGCAGTCGACCTCGACGTCGAGACGGCCAAGTTCGACGTTCAGTTCACCTTCACCGAGAACCACGTCGACGGCGGCATGACAATCGACGTCACCTTCGCTCGCGATCTGTACGACGACAGCACCGCGCGTGCAATCGGTGAACGCCTGATCCGCGTCCTCGAGTCCGTGGCAAGCGAGCCGGGTCAGCGAATCGGCGACGTCCCGGTGATGGACGAAGCCGAGCGCGGCCGAGTGCTCGCGCTCGCCCAGGACGCGCCTGCCGTCGCCGATTCGCTCGACACGATCGTCGACCTCTTCGCCGCTCGGGTGGCCGAGGACCCCGACGCTCCCGCGGTGGTGTTCGAGGGTGTCTCCACGAGTTACCGAGAGATCGACGAGTCCTCGACTGCGCTGGCGAGAATTCTCGCCGCCCAAGGGGTCGGGCCGGAGTCGCTGGTGGCCGTCGTGCTGCCGCGCACCGCCGATCTCGTCGTGGCACTGCTCGCGGTGCTCAAAGCCGGTGGTGCCTACGTCCCGATCGATCCGTCCTACCCGGCGGACCGGATCGAATTCGTCCTCACCGATTCTCGTCCGGTCGCTGTTCTGACGTGGACCGGTGTGGACGTAGCGCTTCCCGCAGGGCTCCCCAGGATCGATATCGACACCGCCTCGACCGAGAGCGAGGTGTCGGCGGCCGATCCGATTCCGGCGACCGCGGCCGCGACGGCCTATGTCATCTACACCTCGGGCTCGACGGGCAAGCCCAAGGGCGTACTGATCCCGCATCGCAACGTGGTAAGGCTGTTGGCGAACACGCAGCGGCACTTCGGTTTCGGTCGCAGCGACGTGTGGACGCTGTTCCACTCGTTCGCGTTCGACTTCTCGGTGTGGGAACTGTGGGGCCCGCTCACCACCGGCGGTAGCGTCGTGGTGGTCGACTACTTCACCTCCAGGTCGCCGGAAGCATTGCGGGAGTTGCTCGTTCGTGAGCGGGTCACCGTTCTCAACCAGACTCCGTCCGCGTTCTACCAGCTCGATCAGGTCGATCGCACCGCAGGCTCGGCAGGCGACTATTCGTTGCGGTACATCGTGTTCGGTGGCGAGGCGCTGGAACTGCGACGACTGGCCGGTTGGTTCGAGCGTCACGGCGACGAGTCTCCGCAACTGGTCAACATGTACGGCATCACCGAAACCACGGTCCACGTCTCGCACCGTGTCGTGGACGCGCGGTCCGCGGCGCAGGCATCGGGATCTCTGGTGGGACGCGCCATCTCCGGGCTTTCGGTGTACGTGCTGGACTCGCGGCTGTCGCTGGTACCCGCAGGCGTGCCGGGGGAGATGTACGTCTCCGGTGGTCAGGTCGCGCGCGGGTATCTCGGTCGAGCCGGGTTGAGCGCGACGAGGTTCGTCGCAGATCCCTTCGCAGACGACGGATCGGTGCTGTACCGCACCGGCGACGTGGCACGGTGGTCGACCGACGGCGAACTCGAGTTCGTCGGTCGCGCCGACGACCAGGTCAAGATCCGCGGTTTCCGAATCGAGCTGGGCGAGGTCGAATCCGCCGTTGCGATCGCTCCCGCCGTCGGGCAGGCAGCGGTGATCGTGCGCGAGGACACCCCTGGTGCCGCACGCTTGGTTGCCTACGTCGTGCCCGCGGCCGAGTCGACCATCGACATCGACGTCGTCAGGGCAGCGGTCGGGGAGAACCTTCCCGAGTACATGGTGCCCTCGGCCTTCGTGGTCCTCGACGCGATTCCGTTGACCGCCAACGGAAAGTTGGACCGACGAGCCCTGCCCGAGCCGGCTGCGCGCACTCGTGAGTTCCGGCCACCGACCACTCCGGTGGAGAACATGGTCGCCGACGTCTTCGCCGACGTTCTCGGCGTCGAACGAGTCGGTCTCGACGACGACTTCTTCGAGCTCGGCGGCAACTCGCTG